>NZ_JBEBPO010000018.1:0-34506 GCF_040395855.1 Herminiimonas fonticola
TCGTTTCAGCCCGTTCGGCCTGCTTTTGCAGAACCGAAATCATGCCGTCCAGTTCTTCCTTCAGCGTTTCCAGCGCAGGGAAAAATGGGCTGGACGGTGCGATCTGATTGACGGCGAGACGCACGATATCCTGCGGGAAGGTCAGGCGCAAATCACGTGCCGCCTTCTCAACTCTACTCACGACACCTGCCCAGTCAGCGCCGCCACGCGCATGCGACAAGCCTTCCGCCAACACGTCGCGGCATAGCTCCATCACCTGGGAAGTGGAAATCGTATCACCGAAAAACAGCGTCGCCGTCTCCGGCAACTGGTGCGCCTCATCGAAAATAATCGTATTAGCCGATGGCAGCAATTCGGCCACGCCGGTATCTTTCAACGCCACGTCGGCAAAGAACAGATGATGGTTGACCACCACTACATCAGCCTGCTGCGCTTCCTTGCGCGCCTTCATCACGAAGCAATCCTGGTAATACTGACACTCGGCGCCCATGCAGGTATCGCGCGTGGACGTCACCAGATTCCACACCAGCGCGGTTTCCGGGACTTTCGACAGTTCGGCCTTGTCGCCCGAACTGGTGGTTTTCATGAAGCGGGAAATTTCGCGCAGATAACCGACATCGTCACGCGAAGTCAACCGGCCATTCTGCAGCGTGCGTTCCAGATGAAAATGACAAACGTAATTGGCACGGCCTTTAAGCAAGGCGACCGAAACCGGCGCGCCCAAAGCTTTGCGCACAGTAGGAATATCGCGCAGGAAAAGCTGGTCCTGCAGATTCTTGGTGCCGGTCGAAATGATGACCTTGCCACCCCACAGCAGCGACGGCACCAGGTAGGCAAAGGTTTTGCCGGTACCCGTACCAGCTTCCGCGATCAGGGTATTTTGATTGGCAATCGCATGCGCGATGGCCTTGGCCATTTCGGTTTGCGACTGGCGCGGGCGAAAACCGCCGACCGCATGGCCAAGCGGACTGTCAACACCAAACAGCTGATCGATTTCGGCATCGTGTGTGGCGACTACAGGCAATGCAGAAGATTCGGCAGTCAAGATAAGTGCTTTGGAAATACGTTAAAAAACGGGGATTCGATGCCGGCAAGGCAGACGCACAACAGATCAATCATCAGCAATGCACAATCAGGCCGGAATATCCGGCACCAGTTGCATCTTGAGCAGGGTGATATTGTCTTTCAACTGCAGTTTGCGCTTTTTTAAACGACGCAATTGTAACTCTTCATGCCGCCCGTCACGGATCAGGGTTTCAATTACCTGATCCAGATCGCGATGCTCGACTTCAAGTTCAACAATGCGTTGATGAATGGCTTGCGGAGAACTCATGGTCATATTGTCACTCTTGGCAATGCTGCGTTCGATGGATGTATCCGATGAATCAATACAATGGATGCATTCCCTAAGCCCAACGTCCGGGGACGTACCCATGCGCTGATGCCAAAATATCTACAAAAACAACGGATTTCACATGGAGGCACCATGTATCACATCGCTTCAATCTATTAGTCTTTATGCCATAAAGACTATCTGTAAAACTGGCTGTATAAAATTCTTACAATTTAAAAAGCATGCATTTGACTGTATGCAGACCCTGCATGCAATAATCAAACGCAACAAACTCACTGCATAGTTTAATCCACCCAGACGTATGAGCCAATACAAGATAGAAGCAGGAACCGGCCAGCATATTGGCGATCGCGAAGAACAACAGGATAGAGCCGCATTATTCGCCGCTCCCAAGGCGCCCGGCTATATGCTGGCAGTCGTGGCCGACGGCATGGGAGGCCTGTCCGGTGGCGCACTGGCGGCGGAACAGGTCATCAGCACCGCACAACAAATTTTCGAGCGCTTTTCACCATTGACCGATACGGTGGAAGACATTCTGCACACCATTGCACACGAAGCCGACACTGTCATCAAACTATCGGCCATGTCTTCCGACAAGAAACCGCACAGTACTGTTGTTCTTCTGATCATCACGCCGCAGAATTCGGCAATCTGGGCGCATGCAGGCGATTCACGGTTGTACTCTTTCGACGGACCGAACTGCACCAAACGCACCATCGATCATTCATATCTCGAACAGTTAAAAGCCGAAAACAAGCTGGATGAAAAAAAAGCCAGGGATCCCTTGCTGGCCAATCTTCTGGTCAGCGTACTCGGCAGCAGCAGTAACGATTTCACCTTGAGTCTCAACCGGCGTGACGGCCTGAAAGCCGGTGATTCCTTCCTGCTCTGCACCGATGGCCTCTGGCAGTATTTCAGTGAAGCAGAACTGGGAGCCGCCATTGCCATGAACACCAGCCGCAAGGCATGCGAAATGTTGATCAGCAAGGCACGTGAGCGAGCAGCCGGCGGCAAGGCAGACAATTGCACGCTGGCCATCGTCAAGCTCGTCAAGCCGGCCAAGGAAGTCAAGGATTACACTGTCAAGAAAATGCGCAGCGCCGTCTGACTCCGGCAGCAAACGCCGGCAAGCGCAGAATTTTCTGCGCAGATTGATTTTTTACGGAAACTCTTTCCGCTCTGCTCCAGTCTGAACCCCAAGGGGAAGGCAGGCAGACGATTACATATTTTTGACGCTCCGGTCCAGACTGTGCAATGGCACAGCATATCTATTTCCTCTCTTGAATCGATGATCATTTAAAAAGTCCATGCATTGAAAAAACCGTTGCGCTCATACTTCAATTTCGACAGCTTGCGCGTCCGCTTGCTTGTACTGGTGTTGCTTGCCATTGTGCCGCCCGTTATCCTGACCGTGTACGGCGCATGGAAAGAAAGACAACAAGCCATACACATGGCGGAAGACAATCTGCAGCAACTGACGCAACTGGCGGCCACCAGCGAAGCACGTTCCATCGAAGGTGCACAACAATTATTAAGTGTGTTGTCGACCATACCGGAACTGCGCGGCGACGTAAAAACCTGCAACCAGTTTCTCGCCGACATCCTGAAAAAAAATGAAGGCTATGTCAACTTCGGCCTGGCCCAACTGGACGGCAACATCAGTTGCAGCGCCGTGCCGCTGGGGGGAAAACCCAACCTGGCTGGTCGCGCACATTTCAAGCGCACGATACAGGAGCGTACATTTGCAGCCGGCGACTATGTGTTTGGCAACGTCTCACGCAAACACGCGATCAATCTGACCTATCCCGTGTTCGATAATAACGGCGCCGTGCAAGCAGTCATTTTTGCCGCGCTTGATTTGAGTCACCTCGATCGCTTTGTCAGCGATATAGCACTGCCTGAGGGCGCCGTACTCATTACTGCCGATGGCAACGGCACCATTATCGCCAGACGACCCGATCCTGAAAAATGGATAGGAGCACGCGCCTCGCAAGCCTTGTTTGACGTCATGATCAAGGTCGGTTTCGGCACCTCTGAATTGACCGATAGCGACGGCATCACGCGCTTGCATGCTTTTGCGCCGGTCGGCACCAACAACATTTCCAACTTCAAAGTCAGCATCGGCATTCCGATCAAGGACATCGTTGCTCCCGCCAACCATCTGCAAATGATGGAACTGAGCACCCTGGCCATCATCGCCTTGCTGGCCTTGCTGGCCGCCTGGTTTGTCGGCGACGTGATTATCCTGCGGCGCGTCAAGGCGCTGGTAAGAACAGCAGATGAAGTCGCTGGCGGCAATCTGGATGCACGCACCAACATCAAATACGGCAAGGAGGAAATCAGCCAGCTGGCGCGTGCTTTCGACAGCATGGTGATATCGCTGCAACAGCATGAATCCGACCGTGAGTTGTCGCAGGCGATTCTGTTCGCGGAAAAGGAACGCGCGCAAGTCACGCTGGAGTCGATCGCAGACGCCGTGATCGCCACCGACAAGCTGGGCAATATCGAGTACATGAATCCGGTTGCAGAAACGCTGACCGGCTGGAGCAATATTGAAGCAGTCGGCCTGCCCTCTACACGCGTATTCAAGATTCTCAACGGTTACACACGCGAACCGGTATTGAATCCGGTCGAGCTGGTGCTGCAACAGCAAAGCAATGTCGAGCTGATCAAGGACACCGTGCTGCTCAGTCGCGACGGCACCGAATACGCAGTGGAAGATTCGGCCGCACCGATACGCAATCGCGAAGGTGTGATCATTGGCGTGGTGCTGGTGTTCCACGATGTCAGCGATTCCCGCAAACTGGCGATCCAGTTGTCGCATCAGGCGGCACACGATCCTCTGACCGGTCTGTTCAATCGCCGCGAATTCGAGCGC
The DNA here is from genome assembly GCF_040395855.1 of Herminiimonas fonticola. Taxonomy (GTDB): domain Bacteria; phylum Pseudomonadota; class Gammaproteobacteria; order Burkholderiales; family Burkholderiaceae_D; genus Oxalicibacterium; species Oxalicibacterium fonticola_A. The sequence continues at coordinate 4,233 of NZ_JBEBPO010000018.1, forward strand.
CGGCTGGAGCTGGCAATCGAGACGCTGGCGCGGCAATCCAAGCAGCATGCGCTGTTGTATCTCGATCTGGATCAATTCAAGATCGTCAACGATACCTGCGGCCATAGCGCCGGCGATGAGCTGCTGCGTCAGATCACTGCACTATTGCAGCCTTTGGTGCGCGACAGCGATACGCTGGCACGTCTGGGCGGCGATGAGTTTGGCGCCTTCCTCGAAAACTGTTCACCTGAATCGGCAATCCGCATCGCGGAAAAACTGCGGCAGACAATTTGCGATTTTCATTTTGTCTGGCAAGACAAAATATTTCCGATCGGCGTCAGTATCGGCCTGGTCAATTTCAATACCAATGCATTGTCCTTGCCGGATCTGTTGAGTGCGGCCGACACTGCATGCTATGTCGCCAAGGATGCGGGCCGCAATCGCGTACATATTTATCGCCCGGAAGATCATCAACTGGCGGCCCGCGAAGGAGAAATAAAATGGAACGAGCGTATTCAAAAAGCGTTTGAAAATGATCGCTTTCATCTACTCGCTCAACGCATCGTCAACATTCGCCCCGGCCGGAAGGATTTTTCTTTCGATGAATTGACCCTGGTCATGGCAGACGAAGCCGGCCGGCTGATTCCAACCTCCGCCTTCCTGCCTGCGGCGGAGCGTTATCATTTCATGCCCACCATTGATCGCTGGGTGATACGCACCACTTTTGCGCAGCACGCTGCAAGCATTCGCAATACGCGCGACGCCCATCCGCACATGATGCTGATCAGAGTTTCCAGCAACTCCCTGGACGATGAAAGCTTCGTCGATTTCATTCAGGAACAGTTCACCCATTACGCATTGCCTTACCAGGCAATCTGTTTTGCCATTGCAGAAACCACCGCCATCACGAACCTGACGCGCGCACTGCATTTCATAGGGAAACTGAAACCGCTCGGCTGCCAGATTGCGCTCGACGATTTTGGCAGCGGCATGTCCTCATTTGCCTACCTCAAGCATCTGAATGTGGACTTCCTGAAAATAGATGGCAGCTATGTCAAAGGCATGGCAAACGATCTGGTCGACTGTGCCAAGATTGAAGCGATACAAAATATCAGCAGCGTGATGGGCATTGAAACCATCGCGCAAAACGTCGAGGATGACATCACTCTGGACAAGTTGAAAAAAATCGGTATCGACTATGCGCAAGGCAAGGCCATCAGTCCAAAAATTTCGTTTTATCCACCTGCCGGCAAGCAGCAAGCATCATAAAAAATCCTGCTGCACACAATCTATTGCATGCAGCAGGATCAGGAATCCTTCAATTCAGGATGACTGCGATTGCCGATGCCTTATCTTTTTGCGAACAATAATCCGAGCAGCAAACCGACACCAGCCGACAGTGTCACCGCCCGCCATGGATTGTGATGCACATAGTCATCGGTGGACACTGCCACTTCCTTGGTTTTCGCAACTGCAACGGCCGGCACTTCTTTCGCAGCGGCGATGGCAGAGTTGAAAAACTCTGCACATTTCGCACTCAATTCGCCGTTTTTCTGCATGAACGTTTCTTGTGCTTCACGCGCCATTTTCCTTGTGTCCTGCGACAATGCTTTCAGATCGTCGCTAACAGCTTCCACTCTTGCTTCTGCCATGTTGATGCTCCTTAAAGTCAGTCATACGCGGATTGAAATACACGAAAACACGGCACCTGTTCAGGCACACTATCTCCGAACGTCATTAATACTATGTTGCAGTACGCACGTGATCGCGCAAATTCTTGATGGCGTCATGATGTTGGCGCACACCCCGATACTGGCGTTCGATCACGGCCTTGACATCCAGAGGCAAATCTTTTTCAAGCGCGCGCCTGTAGCTTTTGACAGCAACGTCTTCACCGCGTTCGCATTCGTTCAGTACCGCTTCATCTCCCTTGCCCATGATGGCTGTCTTGATGTCTATCCAGCGGCGATGCAATGTACCGCTCATACTGCTTTTACTCTCCGGATTGCCGCCGCGAGCAATGACCAGAGCCTTCAATTCCTGATCAGCTTTGGCGCAATCGGCAGCGAAGGCCAGAAATGATTGCTTGAGTTGCGTATCGCTGATGTCTTCAGCGCAGCTTTTAAAACCCTCCTCGCCATCCTTGCAGGTTTCAATCAGATTATTCAGGGTAGAGATTACGTCGTCCTTCATCATATTTCCTTTCAAAACATCACGTCTTTAACGCAGGTTTAATAGCGCAGGAAAGCTTGCAAACCAGGATTGAAATGCCGTTCGCACCATCCAATTTCTCGGTAAAAAATACAAGGATTCTGTCAAGCCTCTGTCACGAAATTCGCCGACAACTGATGTACCGAGATTGACATTTACTATGAAGAAAAGCCGCCTGCATCTCTGTTCGGCAACGCACACAGAGACATCATGCGCGTATCTTCATCAGTGTTTCAAGATAGACAATCCGCTGGATATTTACCATCTAAACTTATGCAAACTATTGCAACACGTGCGGTGAATTTCCGATGAGCAAGGTACAATGTTTCCGTTCATGCAGCGTCATGAAAAACATTCTTTATTCGCATTGTCGTCGTGTTATCAGTTATTCAAATTCAAGCATTACTTTGACAACGCGAATTGTCGTTCTACCAACTCATCTTTCCTCATGAGTTCTGGTCATTGGTTTTGGTGCGTATTCACTGTTTGTCTGGCACAGCTTTCCTGCTGCATCCGATGTTTGCCATGAGGACAACAATTTCCGTATCGTTTTATTTGCTTGATATTGAATGCATGAAGCTTCCATTATGTTAACAGCGTACTACGCCGCACATTACGATACCCTGCTGGTTCTCATCTCTTTGCTGGTCGCCATTCTCGCGTCTTATACCGCATTGAATATGGCCGAACGGATCAATGCAACCCAGCACAAGGGTGCGGTCTTGTGGCTGACCGGCGGCGCATTTGCGATGGGCGTCGGCATCTGGTCCATGCATTTCATCGGCATGCTGTCGTTTCGCCTGCCGATTGCTCTGGGCTACGATTTGACACTGACGATCGCTTCGCTGTTCATTGCGGTTGTGGCTTCCGGTTTTGCACTGTGGCGCATCAGCCAGCCCACCTTGCCTATCATGCAGTTGAGTGTGAGCGCCTTGTTGATGGGTATCGCTATCGCTGCCATGCACTACACCGGCATGGCGGCTTTGCGCATGAGGCCAGGCATTGAATACGATCCGCTGCTGTTCTCGCTCTCCATACTGATCGCCATCGCAGCCTCGGGGGCTGCGCTATGGATAGCCTTCACCTTGCGAAAAAATCGGCCGCACATGAAACGCGCACGCGCGATGGCTGCAGTTGTGATGGGTGCGGCAATCATCGGCATGCATTACACCGGCATGGCGGCGGCGAATTTTCCTAAAGGCAGTATTTGTAGTGCTGCAAGTGAAGGCATTCATCCCGACTGGCTGGCGCTGGTCGTCATTATCGTGACACTTTCAGTGCTGGCAATTGCATTGCTCACATCGGTGCTCGATACGCGACTCGAATCGCAAACCAGTCTGCTGGCAAAATCGCTGGCTGTCGCCAATCAGGAATTGACTGAACGAGCCTTGCAGGACAATCTGACCAAGCTGCCGAACCGAACCCTGCTGGAAGACCGTCTGAATCAAATCCTGCACAAGGCAAAGCGTACCCAGACCCGTTTTGCTGTGATGTTTATCGATCTCGACGGCTTCAAGGCAATCAACGACTTTCTCGGTCACCATATCGGCGACATGCTGCTGATTGAAGTTGCACAGCGGATTCGCGATAGCATCAGGGCGCAGGATACGGCGGCACGTCTGGGTGGCGATGAATTCGTTTTGCTGATTGAAGTTGCAGAACCGGAAGATGCGGCCTCGGTAGCAGACAAACTGTGCAACATCATCAATCAACCGTTTGTCATTGGCCACCATACCCTGGGTGTGTCAGCCAGTATCGGCATCACCATTTATCCGGATGACGGCGAGACTCGGCACGACTTGCTGGTCAATGCCGATGCCGCGATGTATCACACCAAAAGCACCGGGCGCAACGGCTATCACTTCTTTGAAGCGTCGATGAATACCAATGCGCATAATCAGTTGCAAGTGATACAGGATTTGCGTCTGGCGCTGGAAAACAGGGAATTCCGCCTGCACTACCAACCCAAATTCAGCGCGCAAGATGGCTCTGTCATCGGCGCGGAAGCGCTATTGCGCTGGGAACATCCGACACGCGGCATGGTTGCACCCGACGACTTTATTATGCTGGCAGAAAAAACCGGCTTGATCGTACCTATAGGCGAGTGGGTATTGAATGAAGCCTGCCGTCAGATGCGCATATGGCATGACGAAGGAAATCCGCACTGGAAAGTGGCAGTGAACTTGTCAGCAGTTCAGTTCAGCAACGACCATCTGATCGAACTCGTGCAAACCACATTGGCGCAGAACGATTTTCCCGCGTCCGGCCTGATCCTCGAAGTAACCGAATCGACCGCGATGCACGACGTCGAAGCAAGTCTGACGATACTCGACGCACTTGCCGGTTTGGGTATCGATATTTCCATCGACGATTTCGGGACCGGCTATTCCAGCCTGCTCTATCTGAAACGTTTGCCTGCCACAGAACTGAAAATCGATCGAGGTTTCATACACGATCTGGCGCAAGGCAGCGATGACTCGTCCATCGTTGCGGCAATCATAGCGTTGGGACGTTCGCTGAATCTACGTATCGTTGCGGAAGGCGTCGAAACGGAAGCACAGCAGGCCTATTTGACGACACTGGGATGCGATACGATGCAAGGTTATCTGATGGGTCGGCCGATGGCACCGGATCACTTTATGGATGTCATCAATACTGCCGCGTTGATGGCGGAACAGAGCATATTTTTATCCAACAAAAATACGCCTTCAGCTAATCCTTCAACAACAATACAATAACTGAAATCCGTGCTTATCCAGGGCAATGCGCAATTGCAATGAGTTCATTCAGAACTGCCGTGTAATGCCAGGATTCAGTTTCATGTAAAACGGCATATGCCGAAAAATCGCTCATCGCGCTGCTGCCATCATCATGCATCTCGACAGCAAGCGCCTCAGGCAACATCGGCGACCAGGCGACGATCATGATGGTCGCTGCGACCGTAAAAATGACAATGACGATGCTCGCCCACATCAGGCTCATCGAGTGCGATTTGCTTGCCTCCATGCTATCCCCTTTCACCGTGCGCACCGGCATCCATCCCCCCGCAGTTGACTGATCCTATGCCCGTCCTTTTTAGTCGATCTGTACGTTTGCGCACGTAAGCAGAGTATTTTTTCTGTGGCGGCAGCAACAATCCATAAAAAAAGCCTTGCGTCTCAGCAAGGCTTTTTTACAGCACTACGACATTACCGCATACAGCGCACCCGACACGCAGATACGATGAATGTGCTCCGGATTTAAAGCTGGGGATTGAGCTTTTCTATCTTCGAATGCAATTTATTCAGCGCAGAGATATAGGCCTTGGCCGACGCAACTACAATATCCAGATCGGCGCCCACACCATTGACGATACGTCCGGCTTTCGATAAGCGCATCGTGACTTCGCCTTGCGATTCCGTACCAGTAGTAATCGCATTGACTGAAAACAGCAGCAATTCCGCACCGCTTGCCACCTTGGATTCGATCGCATTGACAATCGCGTCAACCGGACCATTACCCTCGCCCTTGCAGGTTTCTTCCTTGCCACCGATCGAAAACACCACGCTGGCAGCAGGCTTGGTCGTGCTGGACGATTGCTGTGTCAGGGAAACAAAATTGTAGTACTCGTGCTCATGCGATTGCTGCTCATCCGATACCAGCGCCATGATGTCTTCATCAAAGATCTCAGACTTGCGATCGGCCAGTTCCTTGAAGCGTATGAATGCGGCATCCGTATCCGCAGCCGATTCCATCGTGATCCCCAATTCCTCAAGACGCTGCTTGAAGGCATTGCGGCCTGACAGCTTGCCCAGGACGATTTTATTGGCAGTCCAGCCCACGTCTTCGGCACGCATGATTTCATAAGTGTCACGTGCCTTCAGCACCCCATCCTGATGAATACCCGACGCATGTGCAAACGCGTTGGCGCCCACTACCGACTTGTTCGGCTGCACGGCAAAACCGGTGATCTGCGAAACCAGTTTGGACGTCGGCACGATCTGCGACGCATCGACGCCTATATCCAGATTGAAGTGGTCCTTGCGCGTACGCACGGCCATCACGATTTCTTCCAGCGCGGTATTACCTGCGCGCTCGCCCAAACCGTTGATCGTGCATTCGACCTGACGTGCACCGCCTATCATCACGCCGGCGAGTGAATTGGCGACCGCCATGCCCAGATCGTTGTGGCAATGCACAGACCAAACCGCCTTGTCGGAGTTCGGAATACGCTCACGCAAGGTCCGCAGCATATTGCCGTACAACTCAGGCACTGCATAACCGACTGTATCGGCAAAGTTGATGGTCGTTGCGCCTTCCTTGATCACGGCTTCAATCACGCGACACAGAAAATCCATGTCCGAACGGCTGCCGTCTTCCGGGCTGAATTCGACATCATCGGTAAATTGCCGTGCATAACGCACTGCGATCTTGGCTTGCTCGAATACCTGATCCGGTGTCATGCGCAGCTTTTTTTCCATATGCAACGGCGAGGTCGCAAGGAAAGTATGAATCCGCTTTCTTTCTGCCGGTTTCAACGCCTCTGCCGCACGCGCGATATCTTTATCGTTGGCGCGCGACAGGGAGCAGACCGTCGCATCCTTGATGATGCCGGAGATCGCGTGTATCGATTCAAAGTCGCCTTGCGAGGCCGCGGCAAAACCGGCTTCGATAATGTCGACCTTCAAACGCTCAAGCTGTCTGGCAATGCGGATTTTTTCATCCTTGGTCATCGACGCACCTGGCGACTGTTCGCCATCACGCAAGGTGGTATCGAAAATAATCAGTTTGTTTGAATCGACTGCCATATTGCACTCCTGAGCCAATGCTCATGTTTAAATGAATTGCACCTGTCTGAACAAGACGGTGCCAAATTATTCCTGCATCAATGCTCGTCGTGTTCGGTTTGTATGATGCTGACCGGCCGGCCTTTGGCCAGACGCCAGAAATAAATCGCATAACCGGACAAGCCATACAGCACGAACAGGCCGAACAATACCTTCGGCGGATCGCCTGCAATCGCCACGAACGCCAGCACGATCACGAAAATCGCGATGAAGGGCACCGATTTACGGTAGTTGATGTCCTTGAAACTGTAGAACGGCACATTGGTCACCATCGTCAATCCCGCATACAGCGTAATGGCCCACGCCGCCCAGCTCAATTCGTTACCGGCATAGCCAAGATCCTGCATCAACCAGATGAAACCGGCTACCAGCGCGGCTGCAGCCGGGCTGGGCAAACCCTGGAAGTAACGTTTATCGACCACCGCGATATTGGTATTGAAACGCGCAAGGCGCAAGGCACCGCCGGCACAATACACAAATGCTGCCAGCCAGCCGAGCTTGCCCAGATCCTGCAGTGCCCAGATATAGGCGACCAATCCCGGCGCAGCGCCGAACGACACCATGTCCGCCAGACTATCGTATTGTGCGCCGAATTCGCTTTGCGTATTCGTCAGGCGCGCTACACGGCCATCGATTGCATCCAGCAGCATCGCGGCAAAGATGGCGATTGCGGCATGATCGAATTTTTGGCCCATGGCCATCACGATCGCATAAAAACCGCAAAACAATCCAGCCGTGGTAAACGCATTCGGTAACAGATAGATGCCGCGTCTGCGTCCTTTGGGTGCCGGTGCAAGTGGCTCGCCCTCCTCTTCATGCAGCGGCGTTTGTGGGCCACGTGCGAGCTTTCCCAGAGGTCGTACCCGGGGAAAATTGGAATTATTGTTTTTCGCTTTTCGACGATTGAAACTTGGCATGCGCATCCCGTCTTTAAGTGGCGGTTTTTGATGAAAAATCAGGAATTGATAGTGTATCAGACGGGCAATGTCCACGGCAGTCTGCAGGCCGGCAGTGCCAGATAAATCCCCTCTCCTTCAAAATGCAAAAATCGCATTGCATGCGCTGAATGCATGCAATGCGATCGGTAGTGAAACAAGTGCTGTGGAGATAGAAAATGTCAGCAGAAGTCGCAATGAAGCTCGCAGTCTTGAAGGCGTACATCGTTTGCATCCAGCCTCAAGAGCGTTTCAATGCCCTTTCATGCCAGCTTCAGGTTTGATCCCAGTTCAACGGAATTTGACTTTACCCACGACGCGCATCGTCAACGTTGTTTCTCCCGGCTCAAAACTGGGTTCCTCGACTTGCGCCACATCAGCCGACATAGCCGCGGCCCGCATCATTTTTGGCGCAGCAGATTCCTGCGCATAATTACCTGATCCTTCAAAGTCTATCGTGTCCAGCACCGCATCAGCCGGATTGCGCCCCATTGCGCGCGCAATCGCTGCGATGCGTTCCGTCAGGTTTTTATACGTTGCATCTATACGTTGTCCATCCAGTTTTTTGGCAGCCGTATCGCTCAGGCCGAATTGCAGGCCATTCATGGCCAGCACGCGCTGCGCAGCAGCAACGGTTTTAGGCAGGCTAGTCAGATTATTCGTTTTCACTTCCAGATACTGCCCAACGCGCCAGCCGCTGGGTTGCCGCACCTTGTTCGCCTCGTTATTCGTCTGACGCGGCTGCACTTCCGGATAGACGGCATAGGTGTAATAGCCACGCGTACTCAGCACTGCCGATGGGTCCTCCTTGCGGACAATCTCCATCCCCTGCTTCATTTTTTGATTCACCCGCGAGGCTGCAGCAGCTTTGTCCTTGTCCTGCTCCTCTATCATCAGCGTCAGACGCGCTTCATCGTTAGCCTGTTTGACTTCGCCAAATGCCGGAACGATCAGCAAGGCACCACTGGTCTGAATAGGCACTTGAGCAAATGCCGTCGCACTGACAGCGACGCAAGCCAAAGCGAGAATGGAAGATTTTAATCGTGACATCATGGTTCTCCAGGGATAGGTGCACAGCACCTGGGTTATGGCAGAAAAATCGCGCATTGTTGTGACTGACAGGAAACATGTTAGTTCTTGTCAGCCGGCAAGGAGTACATTTTTTATGCAACTAAATGTAAACGAAAAAAGCTGCATCGAAGTGCAGCTTTTAGCTTGAGCGCGGCATACGCTTGCAAGCGCATGCCGTTGATACCCTACCTTGATGAGAGTTAGTTCTTCGATTGATCGACGAGCTTGTTCTTAGCAATCCAAGGCACGTAAGGGCGAAAAAAAAAAGCCACGCATGTGCGTGGCTTTTCGACCGAGCGCGGCATGCGCTTGCAAGCGCATGCCGGATGATGCCCGGCTGTATTGTTACAACCTTAGTTTTTCGATTGATCAACCAATTTGTTTTTAGCAATCCAAGGCATCATCGCGCGCAGTTTTGCACCGACTTGTTCGATGTCGTGCTCTGCATTCAAACGGCGACGGGAGATCAGCGTAGGTGCGCCAGCCTTGTTTTCCAGGATGAAGCTCTTCGCGTATTCGCCGGTTTGAATGTCTTTCAGGCATTGACGCATTGCATTTTTGGTGTCTTCGGTCACGATGCGTGGGCCGGTGACGTATTCGCCGTATTCTGCATTGTTCGAGATCGAGTAGTTCATGTTGGCGATGCCGCCTTCATAGATCAGATCAACGATCAATTTCAGTTCGTGCAGGCATTCGAAGTAAGCCATTTCCGGAGCGTAACCAGCTTCGGTCAATGTTTCGAAACCAGCTTTGATCAGTTCAACCGCGCCACCGCACAGAACAGCTTGTTCGCCGAACAAATCGGTTTCTGTTTCTTCACGGAAGTTGGTTTCGATGATGCCGGCACGGCCGCCGCCGTTAGCCATTGCGTACGACAAGGCGATGTCGCGTGCGACGCCGGATTTGTCCTGGTACACAGCGATCAGGTGAGGCACGCCGCCGCCTTGCGAGTAAGTACCGCGTACGGTGTGGCCTGGTGCTTTTGGCGCAACCATGATCACGTCCAGGTCAGCGCGTGGCACGACTTGACCGTAATGCACGTTGAAGCCGTGCGCGAATGCCAGCACAGCACCTTGCTTGGCGTGTGGAGCAACGTTTTCGTTGTAAACCTGAGCGATGTTTTCGTCCGGCAGCAAGATCATGATGACGTCAGCCGCTTTAACAGCGTCGTTGACTTCAGCAACATTCAAACCTGCATTTTTAACTTTGTCCCATGAAGCGCCGCCTTTACGCAGACCGACTGTGACTTTGCAGCCGGAATCGTTCAGGTTTTGTGCGTGTGCATGGCCTTGCGAACCGTAACCGATGATGGCAACGTTTTTACCTTTGATCAGCGACAGATCACAATCTTTATCGTAGAAAACTTTCATGATGTTCCTAAATGGTGTTGTTGGTGTGAATATATGAACTACATTAAACTTTGAGTATGCGCTCGCCGCGACCAATGCCGGAGCTGCCGGTACGGACAGTTTCCAGAATCGCCGTGCGATCGATGGACTCGATAAACGCGTCGAGTTTGGTTTTATTACCTGTCAACTCAATCGTGTAAGTCTTGTCCGTGACGTCGATGATACGACCACGGAAAATATCCGCTGTTCGTTTCATTTCTTCACGTTCTTTACCGACCGCGCGGATCTTGATGAGCATCAGCTCACGTTCGATAAACGCACCTTCGGTCAAATCGACCACTTTGACCACTTCGATCAAACGGTTCAAATGCTTGGTGATCTGTTCAATCACCTCATCCGAGCCGCTGGTGACGATCGTCATGCGCGACAAGGTTGCATCTTCGGTCGGCGCCACGGTCAGGGTTTCAATGTTGTAACCGCGCGCAGAGAACAAGCCCACTACGCGTGACAGGGCACCCGCTTCATTTTCCAGCAAAACAGAAATGATATGTCGCATCACAGATCCTCCGAACCCAGCAGCATTTCAGTCAAGCCCTGACCTGCCTTGACCATAGGCCAGACGTTTTCGGTTTGATCAGTAATGAAATTCATGAATACCAAACGGTCTTTCATCGCGAACGCTTCTTTCAGCGAACCTTCCACATCGGCTGGCTTGTCGATCGTCATGCCGACATGGCCATACGCTTCAACCAGTTTGTCGAAATCAGGCAGCGAATCCATATACGATTCGGAATAGCGCGATCCGTATTCGAGTTGCTGCCACTGACGCACCATGCCGAGGAAGCGATTGTTCAACAGAATGATCTTCGGTGTCAGATGATATTGCTTGCAGGTCGCGAGTTCCTGGATACACATCTGGATCGATGCTTCACCAGTAATACAGGCGACGGTCGCATCCGGATTGGCCATCTGCACACCCATCGCGTACGGCAAGCCCACACCCATCGTGCCCAGACCACCGGAATTGATCCAGCGACGTGGCTTGTCGAATGGATAGTATTGCGCTGCCCACATTTGATGCTGACCGACGTCGGAGGTAATGAAGGCATCGCCCTTGGTGACGTCCCAAACTTTCTGGATCACCGATTGCGGCTTGATGACGGTCGTCGAGTTTTCAAATTTCAGGCAATCGCGTTTACGCCACTCATTGATCTGCTTCCACCAGCTCGAAAGCGCGACGCTGTTCGGTTTGGCTTCGGCAGCATCGAGTTGTGCAAGCAATTCAACCAGCACTTCCTTGACGTTGCCGACAATAGGAATGTCAACCTTGACGCGTTTCGAAATCGACGACGGGTCGATATCGATGTGAATGATCTTACGTGGATTCGACGAAAAGTGTTTCGGATTGCCGATCACGCGATCATCGAAACGCGCACCGATCGCAATCATCACGTCCGAGTGCTGCATCGCCATATTGGCTTCGTAAGTACCGTGCATGCCTGGCATGCCGACAAACTTGTCGCTGGATGCGCGATACGAACCCAGACCCATCAGTGTGTTGGTACAAGGGAAGCCGAGTTTATCGACCAGTTGCGTCAGTTCTTCCGACGCATTTGCCAGAATCACGCCACCGCCGGTATAGATCATCGGACGCTCGGCTTGCAGCAACAGTTGCACCGCCTTGCGGATCTGCCCGGTATGTCCCTTGTCGACCGGTTTGTACGAGCGCATCTCGACTTCTTTCGGATACGAGAAAACGCATTTGTGCATGGACACGTCTTTGGGAATATCGACCAGCACCGGGCCTGGACGGCCGGTAGTGGCGATATAAAACGCTTTTTTCATCGTCGCCGCCAAATCCTTCACATCCTTGACGAGGAAGTTGTGTTTGACGCACGGACGGGTAATCCCCACGGTGTCGCATTCCTGGAATGCATCCAGGCCGATACCATGCGTAGGCACCTGACCTGAAATGATCACCATCGGAATCGAATCCATATACGCAGTTGCCAGACCGGTGACCGCATTGGTCACGCCGGGGCCGGAGGTCACGATGGACACGCCGACTTTTTTGGAACTGCGGGAATAGGCATCAGCAGCATGTACGGCCGCCTGTTCATGGCGTACCAGAATGTGCTGGAATTTGTCTTGATTGTAGATCGCGTCGTAGATGTACAGTACTGCGCCGCCAGGATAGCCGAACACATGTTCGACACCTTCTTCAGCCAGACAGCGAACGACGATTTCTGCGCCGGTCAGCTCTTCGCCGACGGCATTGTTTGTTTCCGAGGTCATGCTAACGTCCTTTCAAGGTCCATTGGAAATTGATCGGATGCTCTCTCCTGACGAAACCGCGTCTTGAGCAGTGCTGGGGCGTCCCTTTTTTGTGCGGTCACGTCGATTCGTCACACATCTGTGAATGTGCTTCAAACAAACGCTTAACGCGACTCGTTCGGCCGGAGTTACTGCTGTGATACTGCGGATTTCTCGCGCTTGTGGCGCGGGTTAGAGCAAACAGCTTTCAAATTTTGAAGCGCGTCTCCCGGCAATATTGCATCATGCGCAACACGCAGAAAGACCATAGTACCCTTTGAGATCGCAAAGGGACTAATACGTTACTGCGTCGCACCATTTCGGTCAAGTGAAATTCATTGCAAGGCGCTTGAAACCAGGGATTTTGCGCAAAAATGCCCGCAAACGAGGCTTTTTTGCTAGCATGCCTGCAGTTTGAAAAAGTGATTGTCCAATTTTTGTCGAGACATCGAATCCAGCAACATCTTCGGCAGCGCACTAATGAATGCGCTGCATCCAATGGCAACTGATAAAGAACTTTCGGATTTCCTTGCAGACGTCGAACGACGTGCGTTCAAGCAAGCCCTGTACGCCGTACGCAAGGACGAATCCGCATTCGATATTGTGCAGGATGCCATGATCAAGCTCGCCGAAAAATACGGCGACAAGCCGGCGGCCGAACTGCCGATGCTGTTTCAGCGCATTCTGCAAAATACCATCCGTGACTACTTCCGGCGCGAAAAAGTGCGCAGTTCATGGATCAGCCTGTTTTCCAGTTTTGGCAACAAGCAGGAAGACCAGGAAAACTTCGATGCCATGGATATGGTCGAAGCAGAGGAAGGCAGCTATGGCGCCGAGACCGGCCTGGGCAAGCTGGAACGCAAACAAGTCCTCCAGTTCATAGAGCATGAAGTACAAAACCTGCCGGCGCGTCAACGAGAAGCCTTCCTGATGCGTTATTGGCAGGATCTGAACGTGGCTGAAACTGCTACCGCCATGGGATGCTCCGAGGGAAGCGTGAAAACGCATTGCTCCCGCGCGACACACACCCTGGCTCAGGCATTGAAAGCCAAAGGAATTTACTTATGAAAACGAAAGAACTGGATCTGGCGTATAAATTACGCCATGCACTGGACGAAAGCAGCAACGACTTACCGCAGAACATCTGCGAACGACTCGCATCTGCCCGCAATATTGCCCTATCTCGCAAAAAAGCGGAATCCACGGCAACAGTACTGGCACCGCGTGCAGCCTTGGCCGGTGCTGCTCATCGCGCACCTTCGACCCACAACCGATTTGCCTGGATAACGCGCATGGGTGTGGCCGTGCCTTTGGCAGCTCTGGTTTTTGGTTTGATGGGTATCTATCAATTCGAGCAACGTCAACAAATCATTGAAGCTGCCGCCATCGATGCAGAAGTACTGACCGATGACCTTCCAATATCTGCTTATCTTGATAATGGCTTTAATGCATTTCTTGCCAAGGGAGAGGATTAGGCATGAAGGCATGGATTTTTTCCTTGAAGACTAGCCGTCTCGGGAAAATCGCTGCAGCGTTGCCGCCTATCCTGCTGGCCGGTGCGGTACACGCCCTGCCTGCTCCTGTGTCCACTCCTGCCCCTGTGCAGACGCTGCAACCCGCTGCAGTAGTTACGCCGCAAGCAGCGCCGCAGCAAGCCGCCAAACCAGCCGTCAAACCACGCGCCAACACCACTGCCAAATCGGAGTGGAATAAATTAAACCCGGCACAACAACGTGCCCTTGCACCACTGGCCGGAGATTGGTCCAGGCTGGATAGCTTCCGCAAGGAAAAATGGCTGGAACTCGCCAATCGATTTGTTTCCATGCCGCCGGAAGAACAAGCGCGCATGCAGGAACGCATGCGCGACTGGGTCAAGCTATCGCCGGAGCAGCGTCGTCTGGCGCGTGAAAGCTATACGCGTGCGAAGAAACTGAATGCGCAGCAAAAATCCCGGCAATGGGAGGAATATCAGCAATTGTCGGAAGAGAAAAAGAAACAGCTGGCAGCCACCGCCAAACCGAAAAAACCGCTTGCCAATCCACCGCGCCAGCATGTCGGTAAAGACCCGTCCATAAAAAAATCACCGCAACTCGCTATCTCTGCACAACAGCCCTTGCCTACCGTAGAAACAACGCAATCTCCGGCAGTGTCTTCCGTCCCGTCTACGCCTTGAGTGAATTGTCTACCCCCATGCAATTTGAGTTATCCGACACACCCACCATCAAACGCCGCCTGACCGCCATGATTTATGAAGGCGTGCTGCTATTCGGTATATTGGCAATTGCGGATCTTCTGTTTGCATTAATTTTTCAGCAACGTCACGCACTGTATCTGCGTCATGCGGCGCAATACTGGCTGTTTATAGTCATAGGCGCGTATTTCATCTGGTTCTGGATGCATAGCGGGCAAACGCTGCCAATGAAAACATGGCGCATGCGTCTGGTAACGCTGGATGACAGGCAGCTGTCCTTCAAGCATGCGCTTGCGCGCTATTTCCTCGCATGGCTATGGTTTGTCCCTGGCCTCGCCATTGCATGGGTGCTGGATGCCAAGGAATGGAGTGCCATCGCAATTGTGCTCGCCAATATCCTCGCCTGGGTACTCACGGCCCGCCTGCATCCAAGCCGGCAATTCCTGCATGACCGCATTGCCGGTACAAAAATCATTCAGCTCAACAAAGCCAAATAAGCAGATGCAGACGTGAGCCACGCCTGCATCCACTGATCCATTTCAGCACACGCCCGACAGGTCGCCATGCTGGCAGAAAATTCAGGCCCGTATCTCAGAGGCAATACCACTCGTAGTACTTCATTGCCCTATAATTGATTGCACTTCCGGCATTTCCATCTGATGGATGTCCATGCCAGACCAGACGTTTTTGTTTAACCTGAACGGAGAAGTCACATGGTAAAGAAAATGAAGAAATCTACTGGCAATCAATTACATAACGGTGTGCATGCTTCCGCACAGCAGATATGGCAAGCAGGCCTGGATGCATTTGCGAAGACACAGAAAAAAGGCGGCAAGGTTATTTCCAAACTCGCGAAGGATAGCTCCAGCCTGCAGAAACGCACGCGCCAGATCGCCGAGGATCAAGTGTCCGATGTATCAGCAGGCTTGCACAAAATGAGCGGCCGCGTGAGCAAGCAGGCAGCCGAATCCTGGAATAGCCTGGAGCAACTGATAGAAGAAACCGTCACACGCTCACTGACCAGTCTCGGCCTCTCGACACAAAATGAATTACTAGCGCTGCATAAGCGTATCGATGCCCTGATCAAACCGGTCAGCAAAAAAACTGTCGCAAAAAAAGCAGCTAAAAAAACCTCCGCCAAGAAAGCTGTCGCAAAAAAGACCGTCGCCAAGCCGGCAGCAAAAAAGAAAGTCGCTGTAAAGAAAACTGTCACACGCGCAGCAAAAAAGACAATCCGATAAACTGCCAGACAAACATCGGCTTCAACCAGCAGCGGGATTGCGCCACGCGCAGCCCGCTTTTATTTTTCGTAATTTGAATATCTTCCTTTAACAATGAAATCCCTTTGTGTCTATTGCGGCTCCTCTTTTGGCGCCAAACCGGTGTATGCAGATGCTGCACGCACTCTGGCCGGAGAAATGGTCAAGCATGATATAGCCCTGGTTTACGGCGGTGGCAACGTCGGTTTGATGGGCGTCATTGCAAATGAAATCTTGCATTTGGGCGGCACGGCAACCGGTGTGATCCCGCAAGCCTTGCTGGACAAGGAAGTCGGGCACAAGCAATTGACGCACTTGCATGTCGTCAAGGACATGCATGAGCGCAAAGCCATGATGGCGGAATTATCGGATGGATTCATTGCCATGCCGGGCGGCATCGGCACACTGGAAGAGTTATTTGAAATTCTGACCTGGTCGCAACTCGGCTTTCATGAAAAGCCGGTTGGAGTATTGAATGTCGACGGTTTCTACGACGGCCTGATCGCCTTTTTGCAAAACCAGGTCGCGCAAGGTTTTGTAAAAGCCAATCAGGCCGCATTGATGATGCACGAGAAAAATGCATCCGACTTGCTGCATAGACTACAGACGTTTATTCCTCAACCAAGCACCAAGGTGCTGGATGCGCTCGCCGCTAAAACGCTGTTGCCCTGACAAGGAGATTAAACGGCATCCAGCGCCTGGCGGAAATCCTCCACCAGATCGTCCGTATCTTCAATGCCTATCGACACGCGTATCAAGGATTCTGCAATCCCCATGCTGGCCCGACGCTCTGCACCCATTTCATAGAAAATCGTATGCGCAACCGGGATCACCAGTGTGCGCGTATCACCCAGATTGCTGGCCGACACGCCCAATTTCAGGCGATTCAGATAATCGAAACAATCGATGCCGTCTTTCAGCTCAAAACTGAACAGGCTGCCGTAAGAACGAAATAACTCGGTGGAAATCGCATGTTGCGGATGTGATTTCAAACCCGGGTAATACACGGCTGCCACGCGCTCATCTGCTTCCAGCATTTGTGCCACTGCCAGCGCATTCGCACATTCGCGATCAAGACGCAGCGCCATCGTTTCCGAACCAACCGCCAGGTGATGCGCCGCTTCCGGCCCGAGCGAAGCGCCGAAATCGCGCAGGGATTTTGCGCGTATCTGCGAGATGCCCCATTGCACGGTCGGATAACGTTTATACGTATCGAAGATATTCGGGAAACGCGACCAATCGTACAAACCGGTATCCGTCAGGCTGCCACCCAGCGCATTGCCGTGACCACCAATGGATTTGGTCAGCGCATTGATGACGATGCTGGCCCCTACCGACTTCGGCTGAAACAGATAAGGCGAGGTCATTGTGTTATCAACAATGTAGACAATACCGCGCTCCGCACACAACTTGCCTATGCGCGCCAGATCGGCGACTTGCGTACGCGGATTGGCAATCGTTTCAACAAACACGATACGCGTTGCCGGCGTGATCGCCGCTTCTACGTGTTTGACATCGGTCGCGTCGACCATGGCAATATCAATACCCTGCACGCCTACCGTTTGCCACAAGCTGTTGGTATTGCCGAACAAAAAAGCCGACGACACGACATGATCACCTTCGCGCAACAAGGCTTGCGTGACTGCAGCAATGGCCGCCATGCCGGTCGCAAAACAGATCGTCGCAAAACCGTCTTCCATCTTGTTGACCTTGTCTTCCAGCGCCGCCACCGTCGGGTTGCCTTGCCGTCCGTAGCGATAACCCGGCTGCTTGCCCTGAAATACCGTCGCAAGTTCGCGCGCGTCGTTGTAGCCGAAAGTCACCGAGGTGTGGATCGGTTTGTGCAGGGAGCCATGCTCAATCGTTTTTTGGCGATCGCTATGCAGCGTGGTAGTGGTAAAGCCGTATTTTTTAGAGTCAGTCATCGTAGTCAATTCGGGATGCCAAATAAAAAAGCCTGCGTGCGCACCAGGTGCGCAAAGCAGGCATCAATACACATCAATGAGCAGAGTGATTAATCTACCTGCGCCAGATTCAAGTTCAGTTGCGAGCGAATTGCGTCGTCTGTTTCCGGTTTCGGATTATTGCGTGCAAATTCGATGCGATCCAGATAATCGCGCGAAATATCACCAGTCACGTAAATACCGTCAAAGCACGACGCTTCCAGACTCTTCAACGCCGGGTTCACGTCAGAAATGGAGCGCTTCAATGCGTCGATATCCTGATAGATCAAGGCATCTGCAGTAATTTCACGGCATACTTCCTCATCAGTTCGACCATAGGCGATCAGTTCTGCACGTGTCGGCATATCGATGCCATACACGTTCGGGAATTTTACCGGTGGCGCAGCAGAGGCGAACATTACTTTTTTCGCACCGGCTTCACGCGCCATTTGCACGATCTCGCGACTGGTGGTGCCACGCACGATCGAATCATCAATCAGCAACACATTCTTGCCCTTGAATTCGGAGCCGATCGCATTCAATTTCTGGCGTACCGATTTGCTGCGTATCGCTTGTCCCGGCATCAGGAAGGTGCGACCGATGTAACGGTTCTTGATGAAGCCTTCGCGATATTCAATATTGAGCTTGTGCGCCAGCTCCATCGCTGCAGGGCGCGAGGAATCCGGAATCGGCATCACGACGTCGATATCGCCCAGCGGGAATTCGCGTGCGATTTTTTCCGCCAGATACTCGCCCATCTTCAAACGTGTTGCATACACCGAAGCGCCATCGATAATCGAATCCGGACGCGCAAAATAAACGTATTCAAATGCGCAAGGATTCAGCGTCGGATTCTCTGCGCATTGCTGGTTGTAGAGCTTACCTTCGATATCAATGAAAATTGCTTCGCCCGGCAAGACATCACGCAGGAAACGGAAGCCCAAACCTTCAAGAGCAACCGATTCGCTGGCAACCAGATATTCGGTACCTTTATCGGTTTCATTGAAACCGATGCACAGTGGACGAATGCCGAACGGATCGCGGAAAGCCAGCAGACCGTAACCGGCAATCTGTGCTGTCACCGCATACGAACCGCGCACCCGCTTGTGCACCATCGCCACTGCTTTGAAAATCGCTGCCGGATCGAGCGAGTAACCGGTCGTCGCCTGTTGAATTTCATGCGCCAGAACATTCAGCAACACTTCCGAATCGGAGGTCGTGTTGATATGACGCCTGTCATTCTTGAACATCTCGATCTTCAACTGTTCCCAGTTGGTCAGATTGCCGTTGTGCGCCATGATGATGCCGAACGGTGCATTGACGTAGAACGGTTGTGCCTCTTCCGCGCTGGACGAGCCGGCTGTCGGATAACGGACCTGGCCGACACCCGAATTGCCGAACAGCGAACGCATATTGCGCGTGCGGAAGACATCCCGCACCAGGCCGTTGGCCTTGTGCATGCTGAATGTATTGCCGTTATCGGTTGCGATACCGGCAGCATCCTGACCACGATGCTGCAACAGCAGCAGCGCATCATAGATCAATTGATTGACAGGATTGTGAGAAACGACGCCAACAATGCCACACATGGTGGACTCCTCAACTAGAACAAATTAAAACTGCGAATGTAAAGCCTTGAATTGAAACTTCGATTCAAAACTTGATATGTCGTGCAAAATCACCCGGCAAGAAAGGTTTGACCGTCAATGCTGCGGTTTCCGCCAGCGGACTGAACAAGGCCTCTTTCCAGAAATTCTGTTGCGGGATCGCGGTCATGCCGCATAACAACACGCCAGCCAGCACGATCAGCAAACCACGCGCCAGGCCGAACAAGCCGCCTAGGCCACGATCTGCCAAAGCCAAACCGCTTGCCTTGACTACCGCATCCAGCGCCATCGTCAGCAAACCCATCAGGATGCGTACACCGATGAACAGGACGATGAAACCAACTATCAGGCGCGTCGTATTGCCAGGCACCATATCCGGCAGCAGTACCGCCAACGATTCACCATAGGCGTTGGCGACCACAAATGCCACGATCCAGCTTAATAAGGACAGGATTTCCTTGACCAACCCACGCAAGGTACTGATAACGATGGAGCAGATCAGTACAAACAAAACCAGGTAATCAAAAATCGTCACTGTCGATTTACTTTAACGCGGATTCAGCTATCACGCCGGAATCAGTTTTGCATTCAAACCGATCTTGACCAGTTTGGCACGGGCTTTTTCAGCTTCCGCATTGTTTGCAAACGGACCTATGCGTACACGTATGCGCTCGCCGGATTCGGTCGCCACTTTTTGCGTGTACGACTTCAAACCGGCACCCTGCAATTTCTTTTGCAACTCATTTACCTTGTCTTGCGAGGCCAATGCCGCGACTTGCAACACGACCTTGCCGGCAGCTTTATGCTCGGTGACGGCGTTCGATTTACCCTCCAGAATCGCCCGTGCACGTGCAGCTTCATCCGAATGATCTGTCTTTGCTACGGTTGGAGGGGTCGTTGCTACTTTTGGTTCTGGCAATTCGGCTTTCACCACAGGGACTGGTGCCGGTTTCTTTTCAGCCTCGATCGCTTTTACTTCGGTTTTTACCTCTGTTTTCGCTTCTGCCTTCGGTGCAGGCGCGGCCGCTTCCATCACTTCTTCCTCAGGATTGAGCGACTCTGCCAACGGTTCGCGACTTTCCTTTTGCACAGCAGCTTTACCTTGCGCAAGCGGCACCGGCGTATCTTTGGATGGAATTTGAATGGCGATATCGTCGGCCAGAGGCTTGGGCTCGGAGTCCAGGATCATCGGCAAACCAATGATGGCAGCCAGTACCAGAGCAATCGCACCAACCAGGCGTCGGCGCGCGCGTTTCTTTTCCGGCAAGACCGGATCGACCGCTTCTTCGCGCTTGCTGCCTTGCCTGCCGCTTTGCCTGCGATTGCTGCGGCCGGCGGGTATTGCTTCATCGGACTGCGAATAAAAATCGCTGTTGCCGACCGACGATTCCTGCTGATTTTTACGAAGAAACGAGAACAAGCCCATACGATATAGTGTGAAATTCGTTAGTGATGTTCGGAATGTCGGAATTCCATCACGCCAGCGACGGTAAGGAATGATCCGAAAACCGTAATTCTATCATTCTCGCCCGCTCGGCTGAGCGCATTTGCAAAAGCATCTGCAGGCGTAGCGAATGTGCGGATGCTGCGTTCGGTTTCTGCAGCGGGCGGCAAATCGGCATAGGCATGCAGCAGCTTTTCCCGGATATCGACCGCCGTAGCCGCACGGGGCAACGGCAGGTCCGTTACACACCAGTGATCGACCTGCCCTTTCAAGTGGGCAATGACGCCATCAATATCCTTGTCCTGCATCGCGCCGAACACCGCATAGGTGTAAGGATGAAAACCCATATTGCCAAGATTCTGTGCCAGCGCGGCGGCCGCATGCGGATTGTGCGCCACATCGAGAACAATCGTGGGCTGGCCTGGCAATACCTGAAAACGCCCCGGCAAATCGACCAGCGCGAGACCGGTACGCACTTCCTGCGCGCCAACCGGCAAACGCAGGCGCAAGACTTCCAGCGCAGCCAGCACAGAGGAGGCATTCAACAGCTGATTGGCGCCGCGCAAGCTGGGATAAGCCAGCGAGTTGCGCCTGTGTCCACGCCCGCTGAAATTCCATTGCTGCTTGTCGCCCGAATAATTGAAATCGCGATTGAACAGCCATAAATCGGCACCGATTTTTTCTGCGTGCTCAACCAGTGATGCAGGCGGTACCGGGTCACCGCAAATCGCGGTTTTCCCGCTACGGAAAATGCCGGCTTTCTCAAAACCGATCTTTTCACGTGTATCGCCCAGGTATTCGGTATGGTCAATATCGACGCTGGTAACAATCGCCACATCAGCATCCAGCACATTGACGGCATCCAGACGCCCGCCCAAACCTACTTCAAAAATCACTGCATCCAGCTTCGCATCGGAAAACAGCTGTATCGCTGCCAGCGTCGTAAATTCGAAATAGGACAGGGAAACATCCGCGCGTACCGCTTCGAGCTTGTCGAAGGCGGCAATCAACTCGGCATCGCTGGCAGATTCGCCATTAATTCGCATGCGCTCATTGAAATGCAGCAGATGCGGCGACGTGTACAAGCCGACGCGATAACCGGCGCGCAGCAATATCGATTCCAGCATCGCGCAAGTCGAGCCCTTGCCATTGGTGCCGCCGACGATGATGACAGGACAGGCGAATTCAACGGCCATTGCCTGCTTGACCTGCCGCACCCTGTCCAGCCCCATATCAATGGCTTTCGGATGCATCGTTTCGAGATGGGCAAGCCACTCGGCGAGGCTGCTAGGATGATTTTTCATGCGAATTCATCGTGGATAGACTTGGTATGTGTAGGCGAACAGTCAAATAAAAAGCCCGAACCAGACCAGGCTCGGGCTTCAGCATGCAGACTGCTCGATTAAGCGAGAACTTCGGCTGCCTGATTTTGCAATAATGCCAACAGGCGTGCGATTTCTTCGCGCATTTTGCGTCTATCGACAATCATGTCGACCGCGCCCTTGGTCACGAGGAATTCGGCGCGCTGGAAACCTTCCGGCAGTTTTTCACGAACCGTGTTTTCAATCACGCGCGGACCGGCAAAACCGATCAGGGCTTTGGGTTCCGCGATCACGACATCACCCATGAAGGCGAAGGAAGCAGATACGCCACCCATGGTCGGATCGGTCAGCACTGAAATGAAAGGCAATTTCTTTTCAGACAACTTGGTCAGCATGGACGTGGTTTTCGCCATTTGCATCAATGACAGCAAACCTTCTTGCATGCGCGCACCGCCGGTAGCGGTAATGCAGATAAACGGCACTTTTTGCTCCAGCGCGGTTTGTGCGCCGCGGGCAAAACGCTCGCCGACTACCGAGCCCATGGAGCCGCCCATGAATTCAAACTCGAAGCAGGCAACGACCACCGGCAAGCTCATGATGGAGCCGCCCATGACGATCAAGGCATCGGTTTCACCAGTGGCTTCCAGCGCCGACTTCAGGCGATCCGGATATTTTTTGCTGTCCTTGAACTTGAGCGTATCGACCGGCAGAACTTCCTGGCCGATGTCATAACGGCCGCCGGCATCCAGCAAGGCGTCCAGACGGTCGCGCGCACGAATGCGCATGTGATGGTTGCACTTCGGGCAAACGTGGATATTCGATTCCAGATCCGTGCGGTAAAGAACCGACTCGCAGGACGGGCATTTGACCCACAAACCTTCCGGCACCGATTTGCGCGAGGCAGTATCGGAGCGTTGGATGCGGGGAGGAAGCAGTTTTTCTAGCCAGCTCATCGTGACCTCTTTCATTTTGACTTGGCGAATTGTACCGTTTGCACGGACATTCGCCACAATTGCGTGTTTTTTACCGAATGGGCAATATTTTACTTGTCTGCAAAGACAATTTCACCTTATTCGTCCAGCGCCTTGCGAATTCCCGCAATAAACGTTTGCACTTTCTCAACAACCTGATCGTGCGGCGTATTTTCCATTTCCTGAATAATGCGGCTGCCGATGACAACTGCATCGGATACTGCGGCAACCGCCTTGGCTGTGGCCGCATCGCGGATACCGAAACCAACGCCGATCGGCAATTTCACGTGCTTGCGTATCGCTGCAATGCGTTCCGCCACTTCCTGCGTATTGATATTGGCCGCGCCGGTCACGCCCTTGAGCGATACGTAATAGCTGAAACCGCTGCCCAGCTTGGCAACCTGCTGAATGCGTTCTTCGGTCGAAGTCGGCGCCAACAGAAAAATTGGATCCATCTCATTCGCCTTCAGTGTGGCAACGAACTCCTCACATTCTTCCGGCGGATAATCGACGACGATGGTGCCATCCACGCCGGCTGCCTTCGCCGCCTGGACGAAAGCCGTTTGCCCCATGCGCTCGATAGGATTGGCATAACCCATCAAAACGACGGGAGTAGTGTTATTGGTTTTACGGAATTCACTGACGAAACCCAGCACATCGCGCATGCCTACATTGAATTTGAGCGCTCGCTCGCAAGCGCGCTGAATGACCGGGCCTTCCGCCATCGGGTCTGAAAACGGCACACCCAATTCAAGAATATCGGAGCCGCCCGCTACCAGCGCATGCATCAGGGGCACAGTCAAATCCGGCCCCGGATCGCCAGCCGTAATAAATGGGATGAGCGCTTTCTTTTTCTTCGCCGTCAATGCGGACAAAGTGGATTGAATTCTGGACATGAAGATACTTTATAAATTTTTCAGGCTAGGTTTAGCCGAGTACATTTCAATTTACTGAAAATCGCTTCCGTGCCAATTCCGCACAGGAAGCGATTCTCTCGTCGCGCAGGGTCAATCGAATTTCAAACCCATGCGCTGCGCCACCGTATGCATATCCTTGTCGCCACGACCGGACAGATTGGCCAGCACGATTTTTTCTTTTGGCAGCGTCGCAGCCAGCTTGGCGGCATAACTCAAGGCGTGGCTGGATTCCAGCGCAGGAATGATGCCTTCGATATGACAGCAATCATGAAAGGCTTGCAGCGCTTCCTCATCCGTAATCGTGACATATTGCGCACGATGGGAATCCTTCAGCCAGGCATGTTCAGGGCCCACGCCCGGATAATCGAGGCCGGCTGAAATCGAATGCGTTTCTATGATCTGACCGTTTTCATCCTGCAGCAGATAGGTGCGATTGCCGTGCAATACACCAGGCGAGCCCGCCGTCAGCGATGCGGAATGCTTGCCGCTTTCCAATCCCTCGCCTGCTGCTTCCACACCGATCAACTGCACATTTTGATGTTCGATATACGGATAGAAGATGCCCATTGCATTGGAGCCGCCGCCTATGCAGGCGATGACATAATCCGGCTGACGACTGGTCATTTCCGGCATTTGCGTCAGGCACTCATTACCGATCACCGACTGGAAATCGCGCACCATCATCGGATACGGATGCGGACCGGCAACAGTGCCGATAATGTAAAACGTGTTTTCGACATTCGTCACCCAGTCGCGCATCGCTTCATTCAGCGCATCCTTGAGCGTTTTGGAACCGGATTCGACCGGCACCACCGTGGCACCCAGCAACTTCATGCGATAGACGTTTTGCGCCTGGCGCTTGACGTCTTCGCTGCCCATGTAGACCACGCATTCGAGGCCAAAACGAGCACAGATTGTCGCCGTAGCCACACCATGCTGGCCGGCGCCGGTTTCCGCGATGATGCGTTTTTTACCCATGCGCCTGGCCAGCAAGGCTTGACCAATGACGTTATTGATTTTGTGCGCGCCGGTATGATTCAAGTCTTCACGCTTGAAGTAAATCTGTGCGCCGCCCATTTTTTCGGACCAGCGCTTGGCATGATAGATAGGGCTGGGGCGGCCGACGAAATGCTTCAGGTCGTAATGAAATTCAGCCAGGAATGCAGGATCCTTGCTGTAATGCGCATACGCGTCCTTCAGTTCGGTCAATGCCTGACTCAAGGTTTCCGCGGCGAAGCTGCCGCCGTATTGCCCGAAGTGGCCCTTGGCATCCGGTAGATTGTAAGGCGCGGTTTGATGCAAGGCCGTTTCGCTCACTGCCTGTCGCTCGGCATAAGTACCGAGTGCGTCTAATTCTTTCATGATTTTCTCTTTGCTATTTGTTCTGAAGCGCGGCATCTGCCACGCGTACGGCAGCGATAAATGCCTGGATTTTCGCCACGTCCTTGATGCCTTTGTCGCGTTCGACGCCGCTGCTGATATCGACAGCATACGGACGCACGCCCTGCACTGCGTCAGTCGCGTTTTGTACGCTCAAGCCACCACTTAAAACGACCCGAGGCGCGATGTTTGCGGGTATGAGAGACCAATCGAAGACCTTTCCACTGCCGCCGTAGCTATCCACATAGGTATCCAGCAACAAGCCGGCAAACAATCTGCTGGCGGCGTGATAATCAGATTCGTATTCTAGCAAATCAGCGGCACTGGTATCCGGTTTTACGCGAATGGCGCGTATGAAGGGGCGATTCACCGCAGCAGCAATCGCTGCGCATTCTGCCACTGTTTCATCGCCATGAAATTGCAGCAGAGCAATCGATGTTTGTGCGACAACTGCCTGTACTTCTTCCACGCTGGCATTGACGAACAAACCGACCGCGCTGACAAAGGGGGGGATCTGTGCGATCAGGCCTGCCGCTACGTCCGGCGCGATATAGCGCGGACTCCTGGAATAAAAAACGAAACCGATCGCATCTGCGCCGGCAGCAATCGCGCCTTGCACATCTTCAGCGCGGGTCAGGCCGCAAATCTTGATGCGGGTGCGGTGTGTCATTGTGTCCATGCCATATTCAAAAGTACTGCTGGTCCAAGATAGAAATTGCTGATGCAACTGGATGCCATCAAGACCACAAGAAATTCTGTATCTCCGTTTGCGGCAACTGCCACTTTGGATCGTAATCGATTTTAGCCAGATACAAGCCGTCCGGCATGAAAGTCGGCGCGGCAAATTTGCGCTCCTGCCCTGCCAATAACTCTTTCATCCATGACGAAGGTTGCGTGCCATTGCCGACATAAATCAGCGAACCGACGATATTGCGCACCATGTGATGCAGAAACGCATTGGCGTGCACAGTAAACATGATCAGATCGCCGCGCCGCTCTATCTTGATTGCATACATCGTCTTGATCGGCGATTTAGCCTGACATTGTACGGAACGGAATGCCGAAAAATCATGCTGCCCGAGCAAATGCACGGCCGCTTCCTGCATTTTAGCGATATCCAGCGCACGAAATACCCAACCCGCCTTGCCTTCGAGCAAAGGAGAACGCACCGGATTGTTGTACAACATGTAGTGATAAGTGCGTGAGCGCGCGCTGAAGCGGGCATGAAAATTTTCCGCCGGATCGTGCGCTACTTCCGTAGCCCAGCGCACCGCAATCGAAGATGGCAGAAAGGTGTTCACGCCACGCACCCAGGACTGCATGTCGCGTTCCAGCGTGGTATCGAAATGTACCACCTGCTCCAATGCGTGCACGCCGGCATCGGTACGTCCGGCACAGGCAGTCGTAATGGTTTGCTGGCTGAATTTGTACAGCGCGAATTCCAGTTTGTCCTGCACGGTCAGGCCGTTGAGTTGCGTTTGCCATCCCTGCCACGGCGCACCGTCATATTGCACGCCGAGCACAATGCGTCTGGATGTGATTGCGTCGCCTGATTCGCCATTCATGATGAAAATTGTCCGAAAAATCCAAACTGAAAATGAAAACGGGCGCAAGCAGTGCATTGCGCCCGTCGATACTGCATATTAGACCGTCAGGAGAGCTTGCTGAGGAGGTTTTTCGCCTTCTCCGATTGCTCGCCATTACCGCCTTTGACAACTTCTTCCAGCAACTCGCGCGCGCCTTCCTTGTCGCCAATTTCCTGATAGGCAATCGCCAGATCGAGCTTGGTCGCCATTTCAGCATTACTGGTATAACTTGTCTCATCATCCAAGCCATCCAGCGTCAGATCGTTGGAAGCGACGGCATCGGCAGGGTTCAAATCAAGAGCAATATCGGACAAATCGAAAGCAGGTTCTTTTGCCGGCGCGGCTGTGGCTACTTGAACAGGCGCACTATTTTTCGATGGAAAATCCAGACCCAGATCATCCGGAATCAGAATATCAGGCGTGGAAAACTGTTGTGCTTCCTGGTTTGCCCCGGAGCTTGCCAGCGCTGGTTTTTCCTCAGCAGCCGGAACAGATTGATCTTCCAGGAAACCGAAATCGATATCGGCGATATCGGCAGGCATCTCTGCTGACGACGCTTCAGGCGATTTCTTGTCAGCGCTTTCAATGTCCAATCCATCCAGATCAAAATCAAGATCTTCGATCACGGCTTGTTGTACTGGAACATCTGCCGGTTTCTGAGTCAACTCTTCGTTGAGCGGCAATGTCGGGCTATCCTCCAACGAAGAGCCTGCGAAGGATGCGCCTTCTGCCGGCCTGGATGAAGTTGCTGCCTCATCTTCATCAAACGGCTGCGTATGCGCATTCAATGCTGCAGCGTTTGATTCCGCTTTTCCCATCAAAGTATTGTTGGCATACAAGGGATTGCTCGGGTCCAGAATCAAACCCATATTGGCCGCCTGTTTCCAGTCCTCGCCTTCGCCCTTGGTCAGGCTGTACAGTTCGCTGGCCAGAATTTCAAAGGAACGTGCGTCATTACGATTGGCGTAAATTTCCAGCAACTTGACACGTACTGCATGGCGATCGGGTTGATTGCGCAATGCTTCCTTCAGGATTTCTTCAGCCTGTGCATCACGGCCATAGGCGATATAAACATCGGCTTCGGCAATCGGATCAACTTCATTGGTATCGAGCTGGCTGGCAGACGGCACGAAATTCGAGTTGAACACACTGTTATTGGTGTCCACACTTTGACCACCGGTTGAGCCGAACAGGGAGTTCGACTTCAAGCTGGAATCCGTAATGATGCTGTCTTCAAACGATTTGGTCTGCTTGCGGCGGCGCGAGCTGTATATACCCAATCCGGCCAGCAATGCCAGCAAGGCGGCAGCGCCCGGCAAGAACAGTGCGTTGTCCATCAAGTCTTCAAAGAAGCTCGGCGGAGGTGGTGGGGGTGCAACAACTATCGGCTTTTTAGGAGCGGGTTTAGGTGCAGGAACAGGTTCTGCTACCGGAGCAGGAGCGACCACCGCTTCAGTTGCAACAACAGCTTCAGCTGGCGCAGCAGCTACAGCGGCCGGAGTTTCGGTAGCAGGCGCCTCAGCAGCAGGAGTTGCCGCTGCCGGCACAACTGCAGCAACCGGGGCGGCGGCAGTTGAGGTTGCAGATGCTGCCTTTTGCTGCTCTGCCAAATCCTTGTTTTTGATTTCAAGAATTTTTTGCAGTTCGCTGACATTCTTTTCCAGTTCCTTGACGCGTGCATTCGCCTCGGCAATTGCCCTGTCTTTCGCGATCAGCTCTTCCGCACTGGCACCCGCGTGTGCCGCCTTATCAGAGCCGGCATTCGCTGCCGCGCCCGATTTGGACAACTTCAGTTTGTCTTTCGATTCGTCGCCGGCACCGGATTCTTCCTGAATACGGGTAGTGATTTTTCCGCCAGCGATTTGCTTGACGTCATCCGATTTTTTCGCTTCCGTAGCGGCTACTTGTCCGGCCAGTTTATTGCGATAGCTGTTGAAGTCTGCAGCCTGCGCCACAACGACTCCTTTTGCTTCGGACTGCACTACGGACTTTGCGCTATCTGCCTCAGGCACGGACAGAATCTGTCCAGCCCGCAGGCGATTCATGTTTTTACCGATAAACGCATCGGGATTGGCGCGATACAGTGCGACCAGCATCTGGTCGAGCGATACACCGCTTGGTCGATACTGATTGGCGATTTTCGCCAGTGTGTCGCCTTTTTTAACCTGATATTCATCCGCTGCAGTGCTATCTGCTCCAGCCTTCGGTTCTGCTGCAGCACGCACCGGCTTGCTTGCCGCGCTCGGCGCCGGCATCTCACGCACTGCAGGCGCAGGCTGGGCAGCCGGTTCTGACAATGCAGTTACCGGTTCCGGATTGCGTTCGACGGGACTTGCCGGCGGCAATGCGCGGCCAATAACGATAGGCGCCACCTGCACGGCACGCGCAGAGCGCATTTCAGGCGGGTCCAGCAGGAAGGTATATTCGCGCACCAGGCGATTTTTATTGCCGGCCAACTCCAGCAACATGTCGACGAAAGGTTCGTTGATAGGCTGGGTCGAGGTGATGCGTACTATAGGCCGGTTACCACGTTGTTCAACAGCAAATCGCAATGAGAACAGCGCTGGATTGAGATCAATATTCGCCTGGCGGAATGCGTCGGCAGATGCCAGCTTTGGAATCAGTGAACCGGCTTCGTCGGGCGATACGGACGTCAGTTCAATCTCGGCGCGCAACGGCTGCCCCAGCGACGACAGGACGGTCAGTTTCCCCAGGCCGGCTGCATACGCATTCGACAACACCACAGCCGAAATCACTGCCGCACTGAGTGTTTTCAATTTGAACGAGGAAAATGATGAGCGAGAAGTTGACCGCATTTTTAGTGGCATGGAGAGTATTCCGTTAGCGTACGTTGGAGACCACAGGCAACGCTTATTGATCGTTTTTCTAAGAACTTTCACCATAGCATCATGGACTTACGCGCGCAAGCGCAACCATATTGGCAACTAATTTAAAACCCGCCAATCGCTC
>NZ_JBEBPO010000019.1:0-33433 GCF_040395855.1 Herminiimonas fonticola
CCTGGCTCAATGAAATGCGCACGCAATTGCTGGAAGCCAAACACGATGCGCAGTTATGCGTCACGCATGCGGATTGCCATATCCGCCGTCATCGCGATCGCGTCTACATCACGCCCAAACTCGATCCTGCCATGCTGGAGCAGCCGCCGTTGGCATTCCATTGGGACGGAGCAAGCGCGATGCAGTTTGCCGAATTCGGCGGTACGCTGTTTTTCGAGGAAGCAGAGCAGGGTGTGGGTGCAGATTGGTTGCGGGGGCAGGCTTTGACCCTGCAGTTGCGCAGCGGCGGCGAGCGTCTGAAGCCGGCGTGGAACCGGCCGACCAAAAGCCTGAAATATCATTATCAGGCTGGCGATATTCCAGCCTGGGAACGGGAACGTTTGCCGCTGGTTTTTGCAGGAAAGCAATTATTGTTTGCTGCAGGAATCGGTATGGACTGTCACTCGTTCAGCGCTGACGTGGGAATGCCTATTCAGCTGCGCTGGCAGTTCGATTCGCCATAAATCAATTTCATTGCTATTTCTGGTTACTTTGATAAGCAGAAAATGGCTGGAGACCCTTGCCGGACTTGTCATTCTGCGCGGTAGGCTGTAAAGTCGTGGGTTGATTTTTCCGGCTTACCTCTTTTCAAAGCGCGCTTTTCACTCCTTATGGCTTTAATTGTTCACAAATACGGTGGTACATCGATGGGCTCTACCGAGCGCATCAAGAATGTTGCCAGACGCGTCGCCAAATGGCATGACGCTGGTTATCAAGTTGTGGTGGTGCCATCGGCCATGTCCGGTGAAACCAATCGTTTGATCGGCTTGGCCAAAGAGCTGATGCCATATCCGAATCCACGCGAGCTCGACATGCTGGCTTCGACCGGCGAGCAGGTTTCCGTCGCCTTGCTGGCGATGGCGCTGCACTCCATCGGCAAGGAAGCTGTGTCGTATACCGGCTGGCAGGCAGGCATCAAGACCGATTCCGCTTTTACCAAGGCACGCATACAGTCGATCGATGACGTGAAAGTGAAGAAGGATCTGGATGCCGGCCGTATCGTGATCATTACCGGCTTCCAGGGTGTGGATGAGGATGGCAATATCGCCACGTTGGGGCGCGGTGGTTCGGATACGTCCGCTGTTGCAGTTGCGGTCGCGCTGGAGGCGAAGGAGTGCCTGATTTACACCGATGTGGATGGCGTCTATACAACCGATCCGCGCGTCGTGTCGGAAGCGCGCCGTTTGAATACCGTCACATTTGAAGAGATGCTCGAAATGGCATCGCTAGGCTCGAAAGTGCTGCAGATACGCTCAGTCGAATTTGCCGGCAATTACAAGATGCCGACGCGTGTGTTGTCGTCGCTGACCGACCCTATGATGTCGCTGGAAGAAGAAGCAAAATCCGGCACCCTGATTTCGTTTGAGGAAGATACAAAGATGGAACAAGCCGCTATTACCGGTATTGCATTTAGTCGCGATGAAGCGAAAATCACCGTTCTGGGCGTACCGGATCGTCCGGGTATCGCTTACCAGATTCTCGGCCCTATCGCTGCCGCAAATATTGAAGTCGACATGATTATTCAAAACCAGTCGGTTGATGGCAAGACGGATTTTACCTTCACCGTGCCGCGCGCCGATTACGCCAAGGCAGTCGATGTACTCGACGATAGCGTCAAGGCACATATCGGCGCTGCCAGCATTCAGGGCGACACCAAGGTATCGAAAGTATCCGTGGTCGGCGTCGGCATGCGCAGCCATGTCGGCATCGCATCGCAAATGTTCCGCACCCTGTCGGAAGAAGGCATCAATATCCAGATGATCTCAACGTCGGAAATCAAGATTTCGGTTTTGATCGACGAGAAGTATATGGAATTGGCAGTGCGTGCATTGCACAAGACCTTCGATCTGGAAAAAAGCAATTAAGTCATTTTTGATTGCATAGTTTGGTTGACCGGACATGCATGAAAAGTTATTATGCTGAACCTTCTGGTAGCGTGTTGGTGGCGCTGCTGAAGTAATGTGGAGGCGTGGCCGAGTGGTCGAAGGCACTTCCCTGCTAAGGAAGCATATGGGCTTAAACCCGTATCGTGGGTTCAAATCCCACCGCCTCCTCCAAAAGATTAGAAGCCCTTGATGAAAATCAAGGGCTTTTTTCTTTGGTCGAATTGGATAAGTCACTTTTTACTGGAACAAGGCATTTTGAACACGAAAAGAAGCAAGCGCTGGAATGGCAGCATGGATACGCTGGAAGCGGACTATCTGAAGGGTGTGGTCGTACAAATGAAGGCTTACGGTGAGCGCGTGCAGTTTGCTCTGGGCGGCCCGGGGCAGAAACCGAATTATCAGGTGGTCAATACCTTCGATAAAAAAATGGCATTCGACGGCAATCATCATCTGCTGCGTGCGGAAGAGCATGAATTTGCCGTGGGTAATGCAACTGTGGTGCTGACGCTGGAGCAAATTGAACAGACGATTGCAGGCATTGGCATGACCAAGACAAGCACAAGCAGCAGCGTACGCAAGACGCGCGTTGTCGGTAGTGGCAGCAAGGTGGCGGCCAAGCCTGGTGATTTGATCGATATCCAGAAATATGAATATTTCAAAAACAATATGCAGAAGCTGCCGGAAGGCATACGCGCTTACTCGCAGCAAGTCAGTGCATTGATGAAGCAGGGCATGTCTGCAGAAGCGGCATTTGGCGAGATCGTGCAGCAGTATTTCTGAAGTGTGAATGGAAGAGGGCATCGCCCGTCTTCCGCATATGAAAAAGCCCGCAACATTGCGGGCTTTTTCAATTCATCCGGACATCAATATCGCAGGCTTGCAATGCATATCAATCCGGTCAAAGACGCAGGCGATGCCTGGGGCTTATACGCGATAAATCTTTTCTCCTGTCTGCACAATCTTGAATTTGGCATCGGACAGGGGGTCTAGCGCGCGCCCATCTGTCAGTTGGTAGGTTTTGCTGCCCGGACTTCCCTCATCGGAAGTTTCTACCGGGGTTTGGTAAACCTCTACGTGATAGGCCGCTCCTGTTTTCCCTTTGGCATCGAATTTTTCTACCAAATCCATAAGAGTCTCCTTTAGCTTGATGATGGAATATCCGGCTTAACAATAGCAGATTTTATCGGCAGTTCACGCATCGAATGAACGCCTCATGCTGAAACCTGCGTGTGCGCAGGCGACAGTTCGGAATATCGGCGTGCAAATGCGTATTCAACATGTTTGGCAGGTGACGGACCTGATGCAGTTTGCCAATGCGGTGGCTGTATTGTTCTGTCATGCCGTGCCAGGCTGGCAAAACCGGGCTGGCCGGAGCACTTGAAACAGAAAATATGCAAATAATCAGAAATTTTCGATCCGAACCCTAAAGTTCCGGAAAAGCCTGCCGTTATCAAACTCAGATAAAGGCATAAAGTTTTTTGAATTTATTTTGTTTGAACCCTAAAGTTCTGCAAAAGCGTGCCGTTAAAGATACAAGAGGCAGTGAAAAGTTCTTGTTTTTTGCTGTTTGAATGAAAATTTTTGAGAAATTCAGTCGCTAAAAAGACATAAAAATTTTCTTTATTATCGGTTTTTTGTAAATTTGTCCGGGCGAGGAATAAACGCCGGGATCTAATGTGCAAGCCACTCTCCGCTCCATTTCCTGTGGAGCGTATCGTATGCTGGTCGACGTTTGTAAGACAAACGCCTACCGGCCTGTTGTCGTCTTCCCTGTATAAAAATACCGATTAATGCCTATTTCAGGCATTGGGTTCCCAAATCAGAATGCATTCACTGGCTCACGAATTGCGGCCAAAGACATTCACAGGTAAGGGATTCACATGACTAATAACGACATCATTGCAGAAATTCGCGACGCAAATCTTGGTTACCTGATGCTTGCACAACAAATGATTCGCGCCGACAAAGCGACTGCAATCTTTCGCCTGGGTATCAGCAATGAAATCGCTGATTTGATTGAAGGCATGAACAATGCACAAATTCTGAAGCTTGCCGGCGCCAACATGATGCTGGCACGCTTTCGTTTCGACGACGGCGCCATTCTCGGCATGCTGACCAATTACAACAAGGATCGCTCACTCGCACATTCGCATGCTGCGATTCTGATGGCGGGCCAGGCTGTTGAGCAAATCGCTTGATTCCAGCTTGAGTCAGTATTGATCATCGTATTGTTGTAGTTTTCAGAAAAGAGTGCGGACATGGCCAAGAAAAGTGTAGTGACAGAATCCCAGGAAATCCAACTCGCCATCGAACTCATCAATCTGGGTGCGCGCCTGCAGTTGCTGGAATCGGAAACTTCATTGTCGCGCGAGCGCTTGCTGAAGCTGTACAAGGAATTGCGCGGTGTTTCGCCGCCAAAAGGCATGTTGCCGTTTTCGACCGACTGGTTCATTACCTGGCAGCCTAATATTCACTCCTCATTATTCATCGGCATCCATAAATATCTGGTTGAGCATGCGCAGATTACCGGCATTCAGGCCGTAATGAAGGCCTACAAACTGTATCTGGAGCAGGTCGATATGGGTGAGGATGGCGAGCCGGTGCTGTCTTTGACGCGTGCCTGGACCCTGGTGCGGTTTTTCGATAGTAAAATGCTGGAAACGGCATGTTGCAGTGAATGCAATGGTCACTTTGTCGTGCACCGCCTGGATCTGAATGCAAATTACACTTGCGGCTTGTGCCACATGCCGTCCAGAGCGGGTAAAACCAAGCGTGCCAAGATGGATGCAAATCTGCTGGTTGCGTGATCGAATTGAAGCTTTTCTGGAAAGAGTGTCTGAGTGAAGAGTGTGCGGCGCTCCGGCGCAAAGCTGGCGTCGCCTGAATCTGTCTTCCACTTGCCTGCCGTGCAGGCTCTTTTTTTTCAAATCCTTTCTTTTTTCCTTGTATTGCTGATTGCCCGCAGTCTGGTGGCGTTCTTCGGCATGTCGATCAATCTCTGGCTGGCTGCGTTTTTTCAGGGCTTGCTTGCCGCCGGTTTTTCTTATTGGCGCAAACTCGCATCCTGGTGGCTGGCGATACAGCTGTTTTTCCCCCTTGTTCTCTTGTTTGCGTTGTGGCTGCAATTGCCGCCCACGCTGTTCATGCTGGGTTTCCTCGTTCTGCTGTTTCTATACTGGACAACCTTTCGTACGCAGGTTCCCTTTTACCCATCCGGAGCAGCAACCTGGCAAGCGGTGGCGGAATTGTTGCCGCAGGAGCGGGCAATCCGCTTTATCGATATCGGCAGCGGCCTGGGCGGTTTGACTTTGAATCTGGCGGAGCGCAGACCGGACAGTGAATTTTCCGGTATCGAAATCGCACCGCTACCGTGGCTGGTGAGCGTGCTGCGCGCGTTTTTGACGCGTAGCGGGGCGCGTTTCAAGCGTGGCGATTACGGTCATCTTGATTTTGCCGCATACGATGTGGTGTTTGCCTATCTGTCGCCAGTAGCGATGCCGGCTTTGTGGGAAAAAGCGCGTGCTGAAATGCGCACAGGAACTGTTCTCCTCAGTTATGAATTCCCTATCCCTGATGTTGTACCGACAATGGTCGTTTCGCCGCTAGTTAATCAGCCGCGTATTTATTGCTGGCGGATGTAGATTTATTCGTGTTTTGCGAATGCGATGCAACTCAAGTTCCGGTAATTCAAGCCGTTGAAAGTTATATTGAGTAGTTGATATAGCGTGCGTGTTGCGTGGTGCATTACATCGTTTGTCGTGCGATCCGGACAAACGCGGCATCATCGCGGTTGCATATTGGCAATTGTTAAGGCAATAATGGCATTCTAAATCCAGAATCGGAGCGCAGTTTGTTAGTTATCATCGGATATATTGCTGTCCTTGCATCTGTTTTTGGCGGATTTGCGCTTGCTGGCGGACATTTGGCTTCGCTGCTTCAGCCTGTCGAATTATTGATGATTGGTGGCGCCGCAGTTGGTGCATTTTTTGTCGGTAATAACAGCAAGGCGATCAAGGCAACTCTGAAGGCTTTGCCCAAGGTTTTCAAAGGTTCCAAATATACAAAAGGTTTGTATATGGAACTGATGACGCTTTTGTTCGAGATATTGACCAAGGTTCGCAAGGAAGGCTTGATGTCGATCGAAGGCGACATCGACGCACCTGAAGAAAGTGCAATTTTTACCAAATATCCGATGGTGCTGGCGGATCACCATATTATCGAGTTCATTACTGATTATCTGCGCCTGATGGTGTCGGGCAATATGGATGCGTTTCAGATTGAAAACCTGATGGACAATGAAATTGATACGCATCATGCCGAAGGCGAGATTCCTGTGCATTGCATCGCCAGGATAGGGGATGGTTTGCCGGCATTTGGTATCGTCGCAGCAGTCATGGGTGTGGTGCATACGATGGCATCGGTTGGCTTGCCGCCGGCAGAGCTGGGTATTTTGATTGCCAATGCGCTGGTCGGTACCTTCCTCGGTATTCTGCTGTCTTATGGTTTTGTTTCACCGCTTTCAAGCACGCTGGAACAAAAACTGCACGAGTCATCCAAAGTGTTCCAATGCATCAAAGTGACTTTACTGGCCAGCCTGAACGGTTACGCGCCGGCACTGGCAGTCGAGTTTGGCCGCAAGGTATTATTTTCGACTGAACGTCCTTCTTTCAGCGAGCTGGAAGATCATATCAGGCAGTCGAAGTCGAAATAATGCAATTCTCCGTCCTGACAATATAGATACAACAGAAAAAACTTAACGGAGACTGACATGGCTGACGAAGGACTCCGTCCCATTATCGTAAAGCGTATTAAAAAATCGGGAGGCGGCCATCATGGCGGCGCCTGGAAAATCGCTTACGCGGATTTTGTCACCGCAATGATGGCGTTCTTTCTGCTGATGTGGTTGCTGGGTTCGACGACCAAGGGCAATCTGCAAGGGATTGCCGACTATTTCAGTACCCCGCTGAAGGTAGCAATGGCAGGCGGTTCGGGCAGCGGCGACGCCACCAGCGTCATCAAGGGCGGCGGCAAGGATATGACCCGCATCGACGGTCAGCAGCAAAAAGGCGAAAACCTTACTCCCACCAAAAGCTTCAATCTGAAAGCTGCCGAGGAAGAGTTGGAGCGGCAGGAAATGAACCGTCTCAAATCCCTGAAGGAACGCATCGAAGAGGCGATCGATTCGATACCCAGCCTGCGGCAATACAAAAATCAGCTATTGCTGGATATAACTTCGGAAGGTTTGCGCATTCAGATTGTGGATGAAAAAAATCGCCCGATGTTCGCCTTGTCGAAAGCCGACTTGCAGCCTTATACCAAACTGATTCTGCATGAGATTGCGAAGACGCTCAACGATATTCCGAATCGCATCAGCCTGTCCGGTCATACTGATGCCACGCCGTATTCGAGCGGCGAAAAAAGCTACAGCAACTGGGAGCTTTCATCCGATCGGGCCAATGCGTCGCGTCGCGAGTTGATCGCCGGCGGCATGGAAGAATCGAAAATGCTGCGTGTTGTCGGCCTGTCTTCCGCCGTGCTGTTCGATCAAAAGGATCCGTTCAATCCGGTCAATCGCCGTATCAGTATTATCGTCATGAACAAGAAAACGGAAGACTCCATTACCAAGGAAAACCGGACGCTGGATGTGGTGAGTGAGGCGACAGCAAAACAGACGGTGGAAAATGGTATTAATCCACCTGTTGCAGTTCCGCCCGTACCCGTTGCAGCAACGCCCGCCGGCGCGCAAAAATGAAGCAGAATTTGCCGTAACTGAAAACAAAGAGCGGGTACTTTCATGACAATAGAGATTTCGTTGGCTGGACAGGTAAGGCATCTGCTATCGGGTCTGTCCGAGCATGGAGGTCAGCATTTGACCGAGATCGAAACTGATCTTGTGCAGACCAATATTCTGCTCGGCGAGGCAATCGAAAAGTTGAGCGCCAGTTTCATGGCGATTCATGCGACTGTTACTGCACAACAGCAGATAGTCGATGCCTTGCTGGCAGGTACTGCCGTGACACCGGATGCGATGCTGGATTTGCGCGAACAAGCGGCGCAAATCGATCAGCACGTGAATGCCGCAGTGACCGGTTTGCAGTTTCAGGATATGACGACGCAATTGATCAATCGCACTGTACGTCGGGTGGTTGGATTGCGCGACGTGCTGGAAGTGCTGGGAGCAAATGGCAGCGCAATTCCGGCTGACGGAAATGGCGAACAGATGCATGCGGCGCTGAGCGAGGTCAATGCAAGGTTGAAGGCGCAAAGTGTTGAGCTGGAAAAGGAGTTATGGAAGGCTGTACGCCA
Organism: Herminiimonas fonticola; assembly: GCF_040395855.1. GTDB lineage: Bacteria > Pseudomonadota > Gammaproteobacteria > Burkholderiales > Burkholderiaceae_D > Oxalicibacterium > Oxalicibacterium fonticola_A. The sequence goes on from NZ_JBEBPO010000019.1 coordinate 8,232, forward strand.
GACTCATATGGAAAGCGGCGAAATTGATTTGTTTTGAATAAGCAGCAAAACTTTGGCCTGGCAGATTTAACAGCCGGAAATGTGTATTTGCAGGGAGTGGAAATGACTAAAGCAATATTGGCAGTCGACGATTCTGGTTCATTGCGACAGATGGTGGTATTCAGTTTGCGCGCTGCCGGTTATCAGGTAACCGAAGCAGTGGATGGACAGGATGGTTTGGAAAAGGCGCAAACGCAGGTTTTCGATCTTGTTCTGACTGATCAAAACATGCCGCGCATGGATGGCTTTTCGCTGATTCGTGCGCTGCGTGCATTGCCAACCTATCAAAAGGTGCCCATTCTGGTCCTGACCACGGAATCCAGCGATGAAATGAAAGCCAAGGGGCGGGCGGCAGGTGCAAACGGCTGGCTGGTCAAGCCGTTTGATCCGCAACGTCTGACCGAAGTAGTGAAAAAAGTCATAGGTTGATCGCGCGATGAGCAAGAGCATCATCCAGAGCATAGACAACGGAGTGGAATAATGACCATCGATATGAGTCAGTTCTTCCAGGTGTTTTTCGATGAAACCGAAGAACTGCTGGCTGAGATGGAAAAATTGCTGCTGGCGGTTGATGTTTCCTCTCCGGATGAAGAGGATCTGAATGCAATTTTTCGCGCTGCCCACTCAATCAAGGGTGGTGCCGCCACGTTTGGCATTACCGATTTGACCGAAGTGACGCACGTGCTGGAAACCCTGCTGGATCGCATACGCAAAGGCGAGATGGCGCTGAAACCAGAACATGTGGATGCGTTTCTGTCGGCAAAAGATATTTTAAAAATGCAGCTCGATGGCCATCGTCTGCACACGCCTGTCGATCTGGATGCGGTAACCGAAGTACGTCTGATGCTGGAAGCGCTGTCGCAGGACGATGCGGCTCCATCTGCTGCGGCTGTCGCACCAATTGCCAATGCTGGTGCAGTTGTTGCGCGTACTGATCGTCGTTTTCGTATTGAATTGCCACAAGTGCCGCCGCGCGATGTGGAAGCGCTGGCAGCAGAGCTCGGTTTGCTGGGTGAGATCAGCCGGGATGTCTTGCCTGATCAGCGGCCGGTGTTTACATTGAGCACGCATGAAGGACCGGACGATATTATCGCCATCTGCTCTTTCATCCTCGACCCGAATGATCTGAAAATAACGGAAGAATTTGCACCCGGCAGCCAATCCATTGATGAACGCAGCCATGCCGAGGCGCAGCAGGGTTACGGCTTTTTCGAGCCACTGCATTCGGTGATCGCCGGTGAAACCGCCCTGAAGGAAAAGGAAAATGCGCAGGGCTACGGTTTTTTTGCTCCCTTTGTACCGCTTGAACCTGCTCCTGCTGCTGCGCACAAAGCGACTGACACAGAGGATGATGAGAGCGACGCCGCCCATCATCACGCGACTGCAGCGGATAAAAAACCTGCGGCCAAACGCGATGCCGACAAAATGACGAGCAGCGCCGAATCGTCGTCGATACGTGTCGGTATCGAAAAAGTGGATCAACTGATCAATCTGGTCGGTGAATTGGTGATCACGCAGGCAATGATAGAGCAACGCACGGATTCACTTGATCCGATGCTGCATGAGCGGCTGTTGAACAGCGTGTCGCAATTGACGCGCAATACGCGCGATCTGCAGGAAGCAGTGATGTCGATACGCATGATGCCGATGGATTATGTGTTTTCCCGCTTTCCGCGCATGGTGCGCGATCTTGCTAGCAAGCTGGGCAAGAAAATCGAATTCGTCACGCAAGGTGCTGCAACAGAACTGGACAAGGGTTTGATCGAACGTATCGTCGATCCCCTGACACATCTGGTGCGCAACAGCGTCGATCACGGTATAGAAATGCCGGAGGCAAGAGCCGCCGCCGGCAAGACGCCCGCCGGGCAGCTTTCGCTTTCTGCCAGCCATCAGGGCGGCAACATCATTATTGAAGTCAGCGACGACGGTGGCGGTTTGAATCGCGAAAGAATCCTTGCCAAGGCCAGACAGCAGGGCATGGAAGTATCGGACGAGATGCAGGATGCGGACGTCTGGCAACTGATTTTTGCACCAGGATTCTCCACCGCAGAAACGGTGACGGACGTTTCCGGTCGTGGCGTCGGCATGGATGTGGTCAAGCGAAATATCACTGCGATGGGCGGTGCGGTCGATATTCGTTCCAGCAAGGGTTTCGGCACCACGATTTCGATTTCGCTGCCGCTCACGCTGGCCATCCTGGATGGCATGTCGATCAAGGTTGGCGAAGAAATTTACATCCTGCCGCTGGGCTACGTGGTGGAATCGCTGCAGCCGGAACCGGAGGATGTGAAAGAAATCAGCGGACAGGGCAAGGTGGTCAAGGTGCGTGGCGATTACCTGCCTTTGATCCCGCTTTACAAAATGTTCGATATTGAACCGAGTTTCATCGATCCATCGGAAGGTATCGTTGTCATTCTGGAGTCGGAAGGCCGCAAGGCAGCCTTGTTTATCGACGAACTGGTTGGTCAGCAACAGGTTGTGGTCAAGAATCTCGAATCGAATTATCGCAAGGTGGCAGGGATTTCCGGTGCCACTATTTTGGGTGATGGCGGTGTATCGCTGATCATCGATGTTGCTGCATTGCTGCGCTCCAGTCGTCAATTGAACGACGAGTCCATTTATTCCTGAAGAGGAGAATTTTCATGATTCACAATGTACAAGACAATACAAACGGCGCCAAAACCGGTAACGAATTTCTTGCATTTACACTCGGCAAGGAAGAATACGGTATCGATATTCTGAAAGTGCAGGAAATTCGCGGTTATGAAGCTGTTACGCGGATTGCGAATGCACCTGAATTCGTCAAGGGTGTGGTCAACCTGCGCGGCATCATCGTGCCTATCGTCGATATGCGGATCAAGTTCAATCTGGGCGAGCCCACTTACGATCAATTTACCGTCGTCATCATTTTGAACATCGGCGGTCGCGTGGTGGGTATGGTGGTCGATAGCGTGTCGGACGTGATTACCCTGTCGCCGGAACAGATCAAGCCGGCGCCGGAAATGGGAACGGCATTCAATACCGATTACCTGATCGGTCTGGGCACGCTGGACGAACGCATGCTGATCCTGGTCGATATAGACAAATTGATGTCCAGCGAGGAAATGGGCCTGATTGAAAATGTTGCAGCGTAATTGAGCCAGTATAAAAACTGTGTAAAACAGTGTGAAGGTTTTTGGAGACTGCATAGTCGGCAGCATTGATATGCAATAGCGGGAAAGGAAAGTAGCAGTATGAAATCGTCTTCTCAAACCAGAACTGAAGGCTCCAAGGAGTTCGAGTTCACTGCGCGCGATTTCGAGCGGGTGCGTGCGCTGATTTATAAAAAAGCGGGAATCGCGCTGGCCGAAAGCAAGCAGGAAATGGTTTACAGCCGGCTGGCGCGCCGTTTGCGCGCCACCGGCATCAGTTCTTTCGTGACGTATCTCGACAGACTGGAGCAGAGCAGTGGCGAGACAGAAGAGTGGGAGGCGTTTACCAATGCCTTGACGACCAATCTGACCTCGTTTTTCCGCGAAGCCCATCACTTCCCGATTCTGGCGGAACATCTGAAGAAGGTGAAAGAACCGATCGAGATATGGTGCTCAGCTGCGTCGACCGGGGAAGAGCCGTATTCAATTGCGATGACCGCATGCGAAGCGTTCAATACACTGACGCCGCCGGTGCGCATCATTGCCACCGACATTGATACCAACGTGCTCAATACCGGCGCCAACGGCGTTTATTCCATCGACAGGCTGGATAAAATGTCGCCGGAACGGGCGCGACGCTTCTTTTTGCGTGGCAAGGGTGAGCGTACAGGTCAGGTGCGTGTACGGCCTGAATTGCGCCAGATGATCAGCTTCAAGCAGGTGAATCTGCTGGCTGATAACTGGGGAGTTTCCGGACAGTTCGACGTGATTTTCTGTCGTAATGTGATGATCTATTTCGACAAGCCGACGCAAGGAAAAATACTGGATCGTTTTGCGCCCTTGATGAAGCCGGATGGCTTGCTGTTTGCCGGCCATTCGGAAAACTTCCTGTATGTGTGCGATGAATTCAAGTTGCGCGGAAAAACAGTCTACGAACTGGATCCGGACAGGAAAACCAGCAGCGCAAAATTGCGCAGGGCATGAGATTGAATGTATGAGTGAATTGACCAAAGAGCATTTCGCCACGAACGTCTATTACGACAGGACCTTCGATCGCGATGCAGCCAAGATCCTGCCGGGCGAGTACTACTACACCGGCAAGGACATGCTGATCGTGACTGTGCTCGGCTCCTGCGTATCTGCCTGCATACGCGATCGCGTAACGGGCGTGGGCGGCATGAATCACTTCATGCTGCCGGATAGCGGTGGCGATGCGGACAGTCCGATTTCCGCCTCGGCACGCTACGGCACCTATGCAATGGAAGTGCTGATCAATGATCTGTTGAAGGCCGGCGCCAAACGTGAAAACCTGGAAGCCAAGGTATTCGGCGGTGGCGCCGTACTGCGCGGATTTATCGCCATGAACGTAGGGGAACGCAATGCACAGTTCGTGCGTGATTTCCTGAAGGTGGAAGGTATCCGCATCGTTGCGGAAGACCTCAACGATATTCATCCGCGCAAGGTGTATTACTTCCCGCGCAGCGGCAAGGTGCTGGTCAAGAAGCTCAAACAACTGAACAACAATACGCTGGTCAATCGCGAACAGGATTACGCAAATCGTCTGCAGTCGAACAATGTCGCTGGCGACATCGAGCTGTTTTCCTGAACGCATGACCGTAGATAAAACAGCTTTGCCGAGGTGGAGATATGAAGATAAAAGTTTTGATTGTGGACGACTCGGCCCTGATCCGCAGCGTGATGAAGGAAATTATCAATAGCCAGCCGGATATGGAGGTTGTTGGCGTTGCTCCTGATCCGATCATCGCGCGGGATTTGATCAAGCAGACGAATCCCGATGTGTTGACGCTGGATGTCGAAATGCCGCGCATGGACGGCCTCGATTTTCTTGAAAAGCTGATGCGTCTGCGGCCGATGCCGGTCGTGATGGTGTCTTCGCTGACCGAGCGCGGTTCGGAAATTACGCTGCGCGCGCTGGAACTGGGTGCGATCGACTTTGTTACCAAGCCGAAGATGTCGATACAGAGCGGCATGCTGGAATACACGGAAATGATCGCCGACAAGATCCGCGCTGCCTCCAAGGCGCGGATCAAGGCGCGCCATATTCCGACCGAAGCACACAAATCAACTGGAGGCGAGGCGCTGCCGCTGATACGCAATCCTCTGACCAGTAGCGAAAAACTGATCATCATCGGTGCTTCGACCGGCGGCACCGAAGCCATCAAGGATTTCCTGATGCAGATGCCGTCCGATTGCCCCGGCATACTGATTACCCAGCATATGCCACCCGGTTTTACCAAATCGTTTGCGCAACGTCTTGATGGCCTATGCAAAATCGACGTCAAGGAATCCGAAGGCGGCGAGCGCGTGCTGCCTGGCCATGCCTATCTTGCACCCGGTCATTCGCATTTGCAGCTTGTACGCAGCGGTGCAAACTACATGACGCAACTCGATCAGGGGCCGCCGGTCAATCGTCATCGCCCATCCGTGGATGTGCTGTTTCATTCCGCTGCCGTGCATGCCGGTAAAAACGCGGTAGGCGTGATCCTGACCGGTATGGGCAAGGATGGCGCACTAGGCATGCTGGAAATGAGAAATGCCGGTGCTCATAATTTTGCGCAGGATGAGGCTTCATGTGTGGTGTTCGGCATGCCGCGCGAAGCCATTGCTGTTGGCGCAACACATGAAGTTGGTGCGCTGAATGCTTTGCCGGGCATGGTTTTAAGCCATCTGGCAGCAAACAGCAGTCGCGCATTGAGGGTGTAGAGAAAAGCTGTTGACGCAGAGGCTGGCAAATCTTCCAATTCTGCTGCATCATCAGTGCATAATGGCAATACGTCGGTAAAAGAGACCAAGGTTGACAGTGAGCTTCGATCTCTTTCAAGATCGATAACGATATAAAGAATTAATGGAGTAATTCATGGCAGGTCCAAACACCAAATTTTTAGTCGTCGATGATTTTTCAACAATGCGCCGCATTGTGCGCAATCTGTTGAAGGAACTGGGTTATACCAATGTCGATGAAGCCGAAGACGGCGCGATGGCACTGGCCAAGCTGAGAAGTGAACAGTTCGATTTCGTCGTTTCCGACTGGAACATGCCGAATATGGATGGCCTGACGATGCTGCAGAACATTCGTGCCGATCCAGCGCTGTCCAAGTTGCCGGTCCTGATGGTGACAGCAGAAGCGAAGAAAGAAAACATCATCGCGGCAGCGCAGGCCGGTGCCAACGGTTATGTTGTCAAGCCGTTTACCGCCGCCACTCTGGACGAAAAACTAGCGAAGATTTTCGAAAAACTGGCCGCTACCGGAGCTTGAATTGAGCACGATCCTGCGTGCCGAATCCATGCCTTCCGGCATGGCTGATGAGCGTGGTGATCTGGCGCACGATGAAGTATTGTCGCGCGTCGGTCACATGACGCGTGCCTTGCACGACAGCCTGCGCGGTCTGGGTTTCGATCAACTGGTTGAACGCGCTTCGCACGATATTCCGGATGCGCGCGATCGCCTCGATTACGTGGCGCGCATGACCGAGCAGGCGGCGCAACGTGTACTGAATGCAACGGAAGCCGCCGGCCCGCTGCAAGACCGTATTCAAACCGATGCTGCCAGTATCTCGGCTGAATGGCAGCAAACGCTGCAGGGTGCTTTTTCGGAAGAAAAATACCGCGCCGTCGCCGAAAGCACGCTCGCTCATTTGAATCAAACACAAGCAGCAACGGCAGAAACCAAGCAGCATCTGATGAATATCATGATGGCGCAGGATTTCCAGGATTTGACCGGGCAGGTCATCAAGAAGGTGACCGAGCTGGCACATGGCCTGGAGCAGCAGCTGTTGCAATTGCTGGTCGATTACGCGCCGCCGGAAATCAAACGCGAAGTCGATACCGGTTTGCTGAACGGGCCGCAAATCAACCCGGTGGGCAACGATGTGGTTGCCGGCCAGGCTCAGGTGGATGATCTGCTCGACAGCCTGGGATTTTAATTCGTCGGCAAGTGATGCGAGCCATCCTTTCCATTTCCTGTTTTTTCCTTTCTTATCGCTTCCATGCCTGCAACTAAATTTATTGTTCGCGAACCTTTACTGAGTGCGAAGCAGCAGATTCTTGGATACGAACTCCGCTGGTATGGTAATCAGCAGGATGACGGCATGGCCAGCGATGAGGATTTGCTGGCACTGGTAACGTTTGCCGCCACGCAGTTGCGCAATGAAGAGTCGGGCTGGCTGTTGAATGACAGCGTGCTGTTTTTTGAAGCGACGCCGGCCTTGATCGCTGCCGATGTCGTACACACCCTGCCGGCAAAAAATACCGTATTTCGCCTGACTGCCGCCGATCTGGCTGATGCGGAGACGCATCAGATGGTGACGACCTTGCGCCAGCAGGGTTATGGATTTTCCCTGTGCGATGCAGATACCGTGGCGCCGGATAGCCCCTTGCTGGCGCTGGTCAGCCATGTCGAGGGCAGCTTCGGCAGCGGCATTGAGAATGCTCATGCAGTTTCCGATGAAGCGCACGCGTCGCCGATCAAGGTAGTGCGCCATCTCGCCGACTGGCAGGAATATGACCGCTGCGCCGCAGCGGGGCTGCAGGCTTTCATCGGCAAGCTGTATCTGACACCGCGCCCTGACGAGCAGAAGAAGGGCTTGAATTCGGCGCAGCTCATCATCGTCGAACTGATGCAGATGGTGCGGCAGAATGCCGATGTGCGCGAGCTGGAAAACGTGCTCAAGCGCGATGCAGCACTGGCTTACAAACTTTTCCGCTACATCAACAACGTCGGTTTCGGTCTGGGAGCAGAGATTCAATCCTTGCGCCATGCGGTCACGATGCTGGGTTATTCGCCTTTGTATCGCTGGTTGTCCTTGCTGCTGGCAACAGCAGGTGCCGGCAGCGATTCGGCGCTACTGATGCAGACTGCGATCGTGCGTGGCCGTTTTGCCGAGCTGGCCGGACATGGCATTCTGCCCAAGAACGAGGCCGAGAATCTGTTCGTGGTCGGCATGTTTTCATTACTGGATCGCCTGCTGGGGATTCCGATGGAAGAAGTGCTGGGAAAAATCCAGCTTTCCGAACCGGTCGCGCAAGCCTTGCTGACGCGCGACGGCATGTACGGTCCTTTCCTGGCACTGGCCGAGGCTTGTGAAACGGATAATGGCGATATCGGCGCGTTGGCCGATTCGCTGTTCATCAACGCGCGTCAGGTCAATGAAGCGCATCTGGCAGCACTGGCCTGGGCCCAGAGTATCAAGATTTAAAACGCAAAATATGCGTTGTTCCCACCTATATCCGCTTGGCAATATTTAAAAAGCGGGTATTTCCCAGCCTATTCCCTCGATGAGCTGCAGGCTTTCTAGCCAATAATCCACTCATAGCTCCGTATGGCGTCATGTTGAACGCCAGTCGGTTTGCTCCAGGAGTCGGCTTTGGCTGAAGAAAGTGATCTCGAAAAGACAGAACCCGCGTCACCGCGCAAGCTGGAACAGGCGCGGGAGCAGGGTGACGTCCCGCGTTCGCGCGAGCTGGCAACCTGTACGCTGTTGCTGGGTGCGAGTGCGGCTTTCTGGTTCACCGGCGGCAATATGATCGCGGAACTCAACAGCGTGCTGGCTTCCGGCCTGAGCTTCGATCGCGCCATGGCATTCGACATGGAATTGCTGCTGGCGCATGCAGCTGCCAGCATTATCAAGTTACTCATTGCATTTGCACCCGCCGCACTGATCCTGATTGTGGTCGCGCTGGCTTCGCCGATGTTGATCGGCGGCTGGTTGTTCAGCGCCCAGGCACTGCAGCCGAATTTCGGCCGCATGAATCCGATCAAGGGCCTGGGCAATATGGTTTCCACCCGTTCTGCCGTAGAGCTGGGCAAGGCGATTGCCAAAACCATCCTGATCGGCTGCATCGCATGGATGGTGATGAAGTATGAAATCGATTCGGTGCTGGCATTGAGCGTGACACCGCTGCAATCCGGTATTGAACATTTGGGGCATCTGCTGCTGGTCAGCTTTGTTTTCATTGTCAGCGGCCTGATCATCATTGCCGGTGTTGATGCGCCGTATCAAATGTGGCAGCACGCGAAGAAATTGATGATGTCGCGTCAGGATGTGCGCCAGGAGTCCAAGGAGTCCGACGGTAATCCGGAAATCAAGGCCAAGATTCGCCAGCAACAGCGCGAAATGGCGCGCCGTCGCATGATGACGGAAGTGCCGACTGCCGACGTGGTGGTAACCAATCCGACGCACTATGCAGTCGCGCTCAAGTACTCTGAAAACGGCATGCGCGCACCGACCGTGGTTGCCAAGGGTGCTGATGAAGTCGCTGCCAAAATCCGTGAAATCGCGATGGAAAACAATGTGGTGATGCTGGAAGCGCCGCCATTGGCGCGTGCCTTGTTCCGTCACGCAGAACTCGGCGATGAAATTCCGGAAGCACTGTATATCGCGGTGGCGGAAGTACTGGCTTATGTATTCCAGTTACGCGCTTACAGCAAAAACGGCGGCGCACGTCCGGAAAAACCGGGTGACCTCGAAGTGCCACCAGAGCTTGATCCCCTCAACCCCACTGCAGAAGATGCAGATACGAATGGCCTGCCACAATGAATAGCCTGAAATTGCCAGCCTGGATGACGGGCCAGGGTTCACGCGCGATCGCTGCGCCGCTGATCATTATCATGATGTTGTCGATGATGGTGCTGCCGCTGCCGGCCATCGTGCTCGACATCTTCTTCAGCTTCAATATCGCCTTGTCCATCATCGTGCTGCTGACTGCGCTGTATACGGTCAAGCCGCTGGACTTCATGGTGTTTCCGACCGTGCTGCTGGTCAGCACGATGCTGCGCCTGTCATTGAACGTCGCTTCCACGCGTGTGGTGCTGACCGAAGGTCATAACGGTCCGGATGCGGCCGGCAAGGTGATTGAAGCCTTCGGTCACTTTCTGATCGGTGGCAACTACACGGTCGGCCTGGTGGTCTTCATCATCCTGACCATCATCAACTTCACCGTGGTCACCAAAGGTGCCGGTCGTATTGCCGAGGTGGGCGCACGTTTCGCACTGGATGCGATGCCGGGTAAACAGATGGCGATCGATGCCGATCTGAATGCCGGTTTGATCGGAGAGCAGGATGCGCGTTTGCGTCGTACGCAAGTGGCACAGGAAGCGGAATTCTACGGCGCGATGGACGGTGCCAGCAAATACGTACGCGGCGATGCGATTGCCGGCATCATCGTTACCGTCATCAACGTGGTCGGCGGTCTGATTGTCGGTATGGTCCAGCATGACATGGCATTTTCAGCGGCACTGGAAAACTACACGCTGCTTGCCATTGGCGACGGTTTGGTGGCGCAGATTCCTTCCCTGATCATTTCGACTGCAGCCGGTATTGTCGTTTCGCGCGTGGCCAGCGAGCAGGATATCGGCGGCCAGCTGGTTGGCCAGTTGTTCGCCAAACCGCAGGTGCTGTACATCACGGCTGCGATCATCGGCGGCATGGGTTTGATTCCCGGCATGCCGCACATGTCCTTCCTGTTTCTGGCCAGCGTGCTGGCAGGCGCGGCCTACCTGATTTCGCAACGTGCATTGAAAGCACCGCAAGTCGAGCCGGAAATAACGGCACCGCCGGCAGCACCGGAAGTCGAGGAAGCCAGCTGGCAGGATATCGTGCAAGTCGATACGCTCGGACTTGAAGTCGGCTATCGCCTGATTCCTTTGGTCGATAAATCGCAAAGCGGTGAGCTGCTGCGTCGCATCAAGGGCATACGCAAAAAATTCGCACAGGAAGTCGGTTTCCTGTCACCACCTGTGCATATTCGCGACAATCTCGAGCTGAAGCCATCGGCTTATCGCATCACGCTCAAAGGCGTGGAAGTGGGCAGCGGCGAAGCGCTGGCCGGGCAGTTCCTCGCCATCAATCCTGGCATGGTGAGCGGCACACTGCCAGGCCAGGCCACCAGCGATCCGGCCTTTGGTTTGCCGGCAACATGGATAGATGCCAGCCTGCGCGAGCAGGCGCAAGGCATGGGTTACACCGTGGTCGATGCAGGCACCGTGGTCGCCACGCATCTGAATCATCTGATTACTACCCATGCGGCTGAATTGCTGGGCCGTCAGGAAGTGCAGCAATTGCTCGAACACCTGACCAAGGAATCGCCGAAGCTGGTGGAAGACCTGGTGCCGAAACTGATTTCGCTCTCCACCCTGCAAAAAGTATTGCAAAACCTGCTGATCGAAGGCGTACACATACGCGACATGCACAGCATCATCGAAACATTGACCGAGCATGCAATGCATACGCAAGACGTCAATGAATTGACGGCGCTGGTGCGCATCGCACTGGGTCGCGCCATCGTGCAGCAGTTGTTCCCATCGACCAATGAACTGTCCGTGATGACGCTGGATAACCGCCTCGAACGCCTGCTGACACAAGCCTTGAGCGCCAGCGGACCGGAAGGCGCAGGCATCGAGCCGGGCCTGGCCGATACGATTGCCGCACAAGCCGAAGCGGCGACGCGTCAACAGGAACAAATGGGATTGACGCCGGTACTGCTGGTGCCGGCACAGTTAAGGGCATTGCTGGCGCGTTTCCTGCGCCGTGCATTGCCGCAGTTGAAAGTTCTTTCGCACGCAGAAGTGCCCGATTCAAAAACGATCAGAGTTACTAGCTTAGTTGGAGGCCAGGTATGAATGTAAGAAAATTTACGGCAAGCACGTCGCGCGGCGCATGGAGTCTGGTGCGGGAAGCGCTGGGCCCCGATGCCGTAATTCTTTCCAATCGCGCAGTCGAAGGCGGGGTCGAGATTCTGGCACTGGCTGGAGAAGATATGGCGTCACTGGCCGAACCGGTGATCGAGAAAACGATTTCGGAAACCACGCTGCAAGCTCTGGCACCCAAACATCAGGCGAAGCTGGCTTCACAGCCGGCGCCGCTAGCCATTGCCGCCGGCACACCGCTGCAGACTGCATCCAGCGAAATCAACAGTGCGGAATTGCACAGCGTGATGAGTGAAATCCGCTCCATGCGCGGCATGCTGGAAATGCAGTTGGCCGAACTGGCATGGACTGATCAGCACAAGCGTGAACCGGCCAAATCCAGCGTATTGCGTGAAATGCTGGCAGCCGGATTCAGTGCCAGCCTGGCGCGTTATCTGACTGAAAGAATGCCGGCCGGCGCCAGCAAGCAGAGCGGCATGGAATGGATCAATACGATCTTGACGCGCAATCTGGCGACCATCGGCAATGAAAACGAGATCCTTGAAAAAGGCGGCGTCTATGCTCTGGTAGGTCCAACCGGTGTTGGTAAAACCACGACGACTGCGAAACTGGCGGCGCGTTGCGTGATGCGTCACGGCCCAGGCAAACTGGCTTTGATTACCACCGATGGCTATCGTATCGGCGGTTACGAGCAGTTGCGCATCTACGGCAAGATCCTCGGCGTGATGGTGCATTCGGTGAAAGACGAAGCCGATTTGCGCATCGCACTCGATGAGCTCAAAGGCAAACATACGGTATTGATCGATACGGTCGGCGTGAGCCAGCGCGATCAAATGGTGGCGGAACAGATTGCGATGTTGACCGGCGCGGGTAGCCAGGTCAAACGCCTGTTGTGTCTGAATGCCACCTCGACGGGTGAAACGCTGAATGAAGTCGTGCGCTCCTACATGGGCGATGGTCTGGCCGGTTGCATATTGACCAAACTCGATGAAGCTGCAACCATAGGCAGTGCACTAGATGTAGTCATCAGACAGAAATTGAACTTATACTACGTGGCGAATGGACAGCGCGTGCCGGAAGATCTGCATGTCGCGAACCAGCAATATCTGGTCGACCGTGCATTCAAACTCAAACGCGAGACAGCGCCATTCCAGTTCAGTGATGCGGAAATCCCCCTGGTAATGGCAAATACAGCAAAAGCAATGAACGATAAAAGTCTGCGTGAGGTGATTCTTGGCTAGTTTCGAATGTGATCAGGCAGAAGGTCTGCGGCGCATGCTGGCCGGACCGAAGCCGCGCATTTTCACTTTTTTATCTGCTACTTCGGTTGCGGATAAAAGTGCAATGCTGGTCAATTTGAGCGCTTCCCTTGCTTCCGGCGGTAGCGATGTTGTATTGCTGGATGCCTGTGCATCGACAGCCGGTATCACACGCCGCATGGGTGTCGATATGCAAGCCACGCTGCTGGATGTGGCGCGTCAACAGCGCGCCTTGAATCAGGTGGTGCAGGCGATGCCGCAGGGTTTTGGCCTTGCTTCGCTGACCAGTGGCTCAGTCCATGCCGCCAGCCGCGATGCGGACCAGTTGCGCCGACTGTCCAATGCATTCGGTGTGCTGGCCGCACAATCCGATGTGCTGGTGGTGGATGCCGAGCTGGATCAGGATGATAATTTTCCGATTCCCGGTATGGCGAGCGGCGATATCGTGGTGCAGGTTTCTCCGGCTGCCGCATCGATCAAGGAAGCGTATTCGCTGATCAAGCGTCTGAACGCGCAACTGGGGCGCCGGCCATTCGGCATTCTGGTTACCGGCGCCGATGAACGCGAAGCCGAAATCGTCTATCAAAACATGGCGCAGGCAGCCAGCCGTTATCTGGCCGTGCAACTGCAGTTGATCGGTTCGATACCGTCCGACGATCACCTGACACGCGCCGCACGCCTGGGGCGTGCAGTGATCGATGCCTTCCCGATGGCAGGCGCCTCGGTGGCATTTCGCCGTCTTGCAGAACGTTTTGCCTTATCCGCCCATGGCGCCAGGTTCGGAGCCTGAGCAATGTATACGGCAGCTGGAAGATCGGATAGGGACCACCTGGTAAACGAGCATGCGCCGCTGGTCAAGAAACTGGCGCATCAGATGAAAGCCAAGTTGCCGCCCAGCGTGGAAGTAGATGATCTGATTCAGGCCGGCATGATAGGGCTGCTCGATGCAGTCGGCCGCTACGAAGAAACGCATGGCGCGCAATTTGAAACCTATGCCGTGCAACGCATACGCGGCGCCATGCTGGACGAATTGCGCAGCAGCGACTGGATGCCGCGCAGCATGCGACAGAACATGCGCAAGATCGAGGTGGCGATGAATACCCTGCAGCAAAAGCTGGGGCGCGCACCGAATGAAAGCGAAGTCGCCAAGCAGCTCAAGTTATCGCTGGCCGATTATCAGGATTTGCTCAGCGATGGCGGCGGTCACCAACTGGTGTATTACGAAGACTTTCACGATAGCGAAGACAACGAGCATTTTCTCGATCGCTATTGCACCGATGAATCGCCCGATCCCTTGCAGAATTTGATGAATACCGGTTTCCGCTCGGCGGTGATCGCAGCCATCGAGGCCTTGCCGGAACGTGAAAAAATCCTGATGAGCTTGTACTACGAACAGGAAATGAATCTGAAGGAAATCGGCGCCGTCATGGGCGTAACCGAATCGCGGGTATCGCAACTACATAGCCAGGCCATCGCCAGGATGCGTGCAAACTTGAGGGAGAAGGCGTGGACTGGGGTAGCTTAATTGGCATCGTGCTTGCGCTCGGCGGCATACTTGCCGGGCAAATGCTGGAAGGCGGCAAACTCGGCTCTCTGGTACAGCCGGCTGCCTTCGTTATCGTCCTTGTCGGCACGATAGGCGCGGTGCTGCTGCAAAGCGGCTGGCACAATTTTGTGACCGGTCTGAAAATGGCCGGTCGCGTTTTTGTGCCGCAGGACGATAATTACGCGAACCTGATGCATGACATCACCAACTGGAGCACAGTGGCGCGCCGCGAAGGCTTGTTGAGCCTGGAACGCATGATCAAGGATGTTCACGATCCATTCATCGCGCACGGATTGCGACTGATCGTCGATGGCGTCGATCCGCATAAATTGCGCGAAGTGCTGGATATGGAAATCGGTGCGTATGAAACGCAGCAGCGCCTGTCGATCAAGATATGGGAAGCGGCCGGCGGTTATGCACCGACCATCGGCATTCTGGGTGCCGTGCTGGGTTTGATTCATGTGATGGAAAACCTGTCCGATCCATCCCGTCTTGGCAGCGGCATTGCCGTGGCTTTCGTGGCGACGATTTACGGTGTCGGTTTTGCCAATCTGGTGTTTCTGCCGATTTCCAGCAAACTCAAGGCCATCGTTGCTCGCGATGTCTTCAAACATGAAATGCTGGCGGATGCATTTGCCGGCATTGCCGCCGGCGACAATCCACGCTTGATCGAAGAGCGGATGAATATCTATCTGATGTAACGGAGCTTTGTTTCCATCATCGGCAGACTGAACACACATGGCGCGTAGAAAACACGAAGAAGAACACGAAAATCATGAGCGTTGGCTGGTGTCTTATGCCGACTTCATTACCTTGCTGTTTGCCTTCTTCGTTGTCATGTATGCCATCTCTTCGGTCAACGAAGGCAAGTACCGCATCCTCTCCAACTCGCTCGGTATTGCATTCAGCGGCATCACGCCTAAAGCGCCGGCGCTGAAAGATCCGGTTGAATCGAGCTCTCCCATATTGCCGCGGCCCCTGCCGGTGCAATTGCAATCGCAGCGCGCCAATGACGCCGCCACCAAACGCGAAAAAGCCCGCATGACCAATATCGCACGCGATATCCTGAAGGCGATGGCGCCGCTGATCAGGGAAGGCAAAGTGCGCGTGACACAAACCAATCGTGGCGTCAGCGTCGAAATCAATGCCAGCGTGCTGTTTGCCCCCGGCGAAGCCAGGCTCAGTGCGCAATCCGAGAAAGCCCTGCGTGCCGTGGCCGAAGTATTGAACAAGGTCGATAACGACATTCAGGTCGAAGGCCACACCGATAACGTCCCGATCAACAATGCGATGTTTCCGTCCAACTGGGAATTGTCCGCTGTGCGCGCCAGCAGCGTGGTGCGCCTGTTTCTGGAAAGCGGGATGAATGAAAAACGCCTGGTCGCGATGGGCCACGGTGCCAATCAACCGGTCGACAGCAACGAGACGACGGAAGGGCGCTTGCGCAATCGTCGCGTGCAACTGATGATACTTTCTGGCTTGCCGGATGTCGTGACTGAAGTGCCGGTCACCGCGGAAGATTGACGAACGTTTAAAGAAACGTGCCAGGAAAAGCTGTGTTCAAGGTCAGGCTGCTTTGCCTGATCCTTTATTTTCTTCGACGCGCAAGATGAGCCGTCAGCCTGCCCATCTGCTTGTATAGTGCGCCGTAGCGCCTGTCCCATTTATTAACGCTGCGATACTGCCGCACTACAGTCGCAATGTCGTCACGCGCGATCGGCCCGGTCAATGCGCGTTCCGCGCCGATTGCCAAAACATTCTCTGTCGTTTCCCGGACCAGCGATGCCATCATCTTCAGCGCAATATCTTGCGGGATACCGGCCTTGCCGTAGGTTTGCACGGCAGTGTCCAGCAGTGTTACCAGGTAGTTGGAGGCAAACACGGCGGCGGCGTGGTACAGGATTTTTTCTTCGCTTTTGATGGGAGCCAATTGTGCACCCAGCGTCGTGAACAGCGGGGCCAGGATAGTCAGTGCGCGTTGTTCTCCTTCGATGCCGCACCAGGTGCCGGGAAAATCCTGGATCACTTTTTCCGGCACTGCAAAACTGCGTATCGGATGGATGCTGGCAATGCTTGCGCCGCGCTCACTTGCTGCCCGCAGTATCGATGCAGGGAGTGCACCGCTGCAGTGAAAGACGACACTATCTGCAGACAGGCAATCGGAGGCAGCCAATGCTTCGCAGCAGGAGGCAATCTGATCGTCGGGTGCGGCAATCAGAACGATGTCGGCAGGACGAAGCGCTGCATAATCATCCAGCGCGCGTCCGGCGCCAATAAAAGCGGCGGCACGCATCGCGCTTTCCATCGAGGTATTCAGGATGTCGCCGATGGCGACGACTTTATTTTCGACCCACAAGCGTCCCAGCGTCTGGCCGACTTTGCCGCATCCTATGATGGTGAGAGTGTGCATGCTGCCTGCTCGTCAAGTTTGGTTTGCGTCAGCTGCCGGCCTGTTCCAGTGCTTCCTGCAGCTCCAGCCATTCGGCTTCCAGTTGCGTGACTTCTTTCGTGTAGAAAGTCTGATCCGCCAGCAACTGTTTCAGTTCCTTCTTGTTGGCTGCATCGTAGATCAGAGGGTCGGCCAGTTTTTCATCGACGGCAGCTTTTTGCGCATTGCGTTTGGCAAGCTGCTCTTCCAGTTTCTTCAGCTTCAATTCGATGGGTTTGCGTTTGGCAGCGATCTTTTGGCGCTCGTCTGCTTCCAGTTTTTTCTGTTCGCGCTTGTCTGCCTTGGGTATCGCCGCAGAAGGCGCTACCACTGCGCTGGCGGATTTTTCCTTGACCTGTGGCAGCGATGTATTGGTTTCGGCATTCTTGGCAGCGAGTTTGGTCTTGAACAGCCAATCCTTGTAATCGTCCAGATCGCCGTCGAAAGGTTGCAGCTTGCCGTCGGCGACGATGATGAACTGATCGGTGGTGGCGCGCAGCAGATGCCTGTCATGCGAGACGACGACCAGCGTGCCCTCGAACTGCGCCAGTGCCATCGTCAATGCTTCGCGCGTTTCCAGATCCAGATGGTTGGTCGGTTCATCGAGCAGCAACAGGTTAGGGCGTTGCCAGACGATCAGTGCCAGCGCGAGACGGGCTTTTTCACCGCCGGAAAACGGCGCAATCTTGCTGGTGACCATGGCGCCGTTGAAATTGAAGCTGCCGAGAAAGTTACGCAGTTCCTGTTCACGTACGGTCGGTGCAATATGCGCCAGATGCCACAGCGGCGATTCTTCATGGCGCAGCATTTCGACCTGATGCTGGGCGAAGTAACCGATAGCCAGTCCCTTGCCGAATTGCGAAGAGCCGTTCAGGGGTTCCAGTTCGCCGGCAATGGTTTTGATCAGCGTCGACTTGCCGGCGCCGTTGACGCCGAGCAAGCCGATGCGCTGGCCGATCTGCAGCGAGAAATTGATACCGGAAACAATTTTTTTCTCGGTGATCGAATAGTCTTTTTCATTTTCAATTTTGTAGCCGGCATCGACATCTTCCATTACCAGCAATGGATTCGGTGCGCTGGCCGGTTCGCGGAACTCGAAAGAGAATTCGGCTGCTGCGCGCAAGGGTGCCAATTCTTCCATCTTCGCCAAAGCCTTCATCCGGCTTTGCGCCTGACGCGCCTTGCTGGCTTGCGCCTTGAAGCGGTTGATGAAAGATTCCAGATGCGCGCGTTGACGGGTCTGTTTTTCCAGCGCGCTTTGGGCCAGGATCATTTGTGCAGCACGCTGACGCTCGAAGCCGGAGTAATTGCCGGAGTAGCGTTTCAGCTTGCGTTCGTCGATATGCACGATCACATTGACCACGCCGTCGAGGAAATCGCGATCATGGGAAATGACGATCAGCGTACCGGCATAACGCTTCAGCCAGTCTTCCAGCCAGATGATGGCGTCCAGATCCAGATGGTTGGTCGGTTCATCGAGCAGCAGCAGATCGGAAGGGCACATCAGCGCCTGCGCCAGATTCAAGCGCATGCGCCAGCCGCCGGAAAAACTCGCGACCGGTTGTTCCATCTGCGCCATCGTGAAGCCCAGGCCGAGCAGCAATTGTTCGGCGCGCGGACGCACGGTATAGGCATCGGCATCGGCCAGCGCACTGTACAGTTCGCCTATCAATACGCCGTTGTCGGTGGTGTCCGGTTCGCTTTCCAGAAATGCCAGTTCTTCCTCCAGGCGGCGCAGCGTGACGTCGCCGTCGATGGCGTAATCAATCGCAGTGCGTTCCAGTGGCGGCGTTTCTTGCGCAACATAGGCGACGCGCCATTTGGACGGGAAATCGATAGTGCCGAGATCGGCATGCAATTCGCCGCGCAGCAGGCCGAACAGGCTCGATTTGCCGGCCCCGTTGGCGCCGATCAAGCCGATTTTATCGCCCGGATTGAGCGTGACATCTACATTGTCGAGCAGCGGCTTGATGCCGCGCATGAGGGAAACTTGTTGAAAACGGATCATGTGGTGTGTAAGCCGACAGCGCTTGCTGCCAGCCTTGCTTCTTCAATAAATGAGTTAAAAATGGCCGGCGGGAAAACATCTTCCCGCAAGCCGAAATCGCGATCGGCAATGTGCATGCGATCGCGCGATACCGGCAGCAAATTCCTGCTGCCGGTCTTGAGACTTATTGCAACTGATCTGCTGTGATCAGGAATACCATGTCGTCGCCGGCGCTGGTGGTGAGCCAGGTCAGGTTCAATTCCGGGAAGGCCGCTTCTGCAAATGCCCGTTCGTTGCCGATTTCTACCATCAGCAAACCATTGGGCGTCAGGCGTTTTGCTGCGCCCGCAACGATCTTGCGCACCAGATCCATGCCATCGTCGCCGCCCGCCAATGCAATCTGCGGTTCGCGCAGGTATTCCGGCGGCAGCTTGCCCATGGACGTTGAGTTGACGTAAGGCGGGTTGGTGATGATCAGGTCGTATTTGTTTTCCGGCACATTCGTATACAGATCGGATGCGATCAGGGTGATGCGATCCTGCAATTCGTATTCATCCACATTGCGTTGCGCAACTGCCAGCGCATCGGCAGAAATATCGACTGCATCGACCTGCGCATTCGGGAACGCATCGGCCAGCATGATGGGCAGGCAGCCGGAGCCAGTGCACAGTTCGAGGATGTTGGTGATCTTGTCCGGATTGCTGACCCAAGGCGAAAACTGATCCGGGATCAGTTCTGCAATGAAGGAGCGCGGCACGATCACGCGTTCATCGACATAGAAGCGGTAACCGCCCAGCCAGCCTTCGTTGGTGATGTAGGCAGCAGGCAGGCGTTCGTCGGCGCGCTGTTCTATCACGCGCAGGACGGCATCGACTTCATGTTGCAGCAGGTGCGCATCAAAGAAGGGATCGAGCTTGTCGAGCGGCAGTTTCAGCGTGTGCAAAATGAGGTAGGCGGCTTCATCCAGTGCATTGGTGCTGCCATGCCCGAAGAACAGCTTCGCGGTATTGAAGCGGGTGACTGCGTAGCGCAGCAGGTCGCGAATGGTAGAGAGATCGTTAGGCTTGATAGGCATGGTTCTGTGCAGCAAAAAATAAAAAAGATGACGCCCGATATGCGCATCGCGCTATCGGGCGGGAGTAAGTCTGGTCACAACGTGCAGACTTGCGCTGCGTCATGACATATGTTGCCTGCTACCTTACAGCAGCAGATTTTCCATCGTGCGACGATAAATATTCTTCAACGGATCGATGAAACGTACTTCAATGTGCTCGTCGATTTTATGAATGCTGCCATTCGGTGGGCCGAACTCGACGACTTGCGGGCAAATCTGTGCGATGAAGCGGCCGTCTGATGTGCCGCCGGTGGTCGACAGTTCTGTCGTGACGCCGGTTTCCGCTTTGATCGCATCGGCCATCGCATCGCTCAAGCTGCCTTTAGGCGTCAGGAAAGGGTAGCCGCTGATAGACCATTTCAAATCGTATTCCAGCCCATGCTTGTCGAGAATCGCGTGCACACGTTTTTGCAAACCTTCGACCGTGCTGGCCGTGCAGAAGCGGAAGTTGAAGTCGATCACGACATTGCCGGGAATGACATTCGAGGCGCCTGCGCCGCCGTGCATATTCGATACCTGCCATGAAGTCGGCAAATAGTATTCGTTGCCGTCATCCCATTTCTCGGCGACCAGTTCTGCCAATGCAGGTGCGCATTGATGGATGGGATTGCGTGCCAGTTGCGGGTACGCGATGTGACCCTGTATGCCTTTGACCGTCAATTTGCCCGACATGCTGCCACGACGGCCGTTCTTGATGGTGTCGCCCAGTACATCGGAAGAGGTAGGTTCTCCGACCACGCAGTAATCGAGTTGTTCGCCGCGTGCCTTCAATGCATTGCAGACGATCACGGTGCCATCGGTTGCAGGGCCTTCTTCATCACTGGTAATCAGGAAGCCGATCGAACCTTTGTGGTCGGGATGTGCGTGGACGAATTCTTCTGCTGCCACAACCATCGCGGCGATGGACGTTTTCATGTCTGCCGCGCCGCGACCATACAGTTTGCCGTCGCGTTGCGTCGGCACGAACGGTGGCGAGGTCCATTGTTCCAGTGGACCAGTTGGCACCACATCGGTATGGCCGGCGAACACCAGCAGTGGTTGCGCTGATCCCTTGCGTGCCCACAGATTGGTCACGCCATCGGATTCTATGGTTTCGCAGACGAAGCCGAGCGGCGACAGCAATTCGATCAGGCGCGATTGGCAGCCCTTGTCTTCAGGGGTGACCGATGACAATGAAATCAGTTCTTCAGTGAGAGCGAGCGTCTTGCTCATAGAATTAGTCTTGAAAAATTTGTTGATAAAGATCGGCTGAAAAACCGACTGCAGCTTTTTTGTTCTTGACCAGGACAGGGCGCTTGATCACGGATGGCGATTCCAGCATCAGTTCGGTTGCGCTTGCTGCGTCAACGATGGAGGCCTTGCGTTCATCAGGCAGATTGCGCCAGGTCGTTCCTTTGCGATTGACCAGAACGTCCCACGGTACATCGCTCAACCAGCCGGCGATCAGCTCGCGTGTAATGCCGTCTTTCTTGAAATCGTGAAAGACAAAATCGGTGCCATTGCTGCCTAACCAGGTGCGCGCTTTCTTGACCGTGTCGCAATTGGGGATGCCATAGAGATAAATCGTCATGCTTACATTTTCAATGTGAATTCGGTGAAGCTCGCGCCTTGTTCTTCTTCAGGCTCTTCGACTTCGATTTTTTGTGCCGAGTTGTTCAGTAACCAGAACAGATTGCTGGCCGAATCGGCGTGCGCCAGCGCTTCATCCTGCGTAACCACGCCATCCTTGATCAGTTGCATCAGGGCTTGCTCGAATGTTTGTGAACCTGGCGACATGCTCTTCTCGATTGCTTCCTTGATCTGCGTGATTTCGCCTTGTTCGATCAATTCGGCGACATGGCGTGTGTTGAGCATGATTTCGACTGCTGCACGCCGACCACCGTCGATGGCGCCGATCAGCCGTTGTGAAACCACTGCACGCAAGGTGGACGAAAGATCGGTCAGTAGCGACTGGCGATTTTCAATCGGATAGAAATTGATAATCCGCGTCAAAGCCTGATAACTATTGTTCGCATGCAGTGTTGCCACGACCAGATGGCCGGATTGCGCATAGGCGAGCGCGGCTGCCATGGTTTCCTTGTCACGAATTTCGCCGATCATGATGCAATCGGGCGCCTGTCGCAACGCATTGCGCAAGGCGACAGACAGGTCGGCTGCATCGCTGCCGATTTCACGTTGATTGATCACCGATTTCTTGTTCTTGAACAGGAACTCGATCGGGTCTTCCAGCGTCAGGATGTGACCCGTACGCAAGCCGTTGCGATGATCGAGCATGGAAGCGATCGTCGTCGATTTACCGGAACCGGTAGAACCGACGACCAGCAGCAGTCCGCGTTTTTCCATCACCAGATCTGCCAGCACGGGCGGCAGTGCCAGACTGTTGAGCGCTGGAATCTCGCCCGGGATGTAACGCAGCACGGCCGAAATGCTGCCGCGCTGGCGAAATGCCGACAGGCGGAAACTGCCGACGCCCGCCACCGGAATACCGATGTTGAGTTCGTTGTCCCGCTCCAGCTCTTCCAGCTTCGCTGCCGGCACGATTTCGGCCAGCAGCGACATGATGGCTTTCTGGTCCAGCTTCTGCTGGTTGATCGGCATCAGATTGCCATTGATCTTGATATGGATCGGCGAATTGACTGCGATAAACAAGTCAGATGCTGCTTTTTCCTTCATCAGGAGAAATAACCGATCCATTGCCATGAGCTAATCCTTGGTGGAAGTCAAAACGCGAAATGACACTTTGCTTATGCAGTTCACTTGCAATCGATTTGTAACTGCCGTTAGTCGCGCAGCAGTTCGTTGATGCCGGTTTTCGCACGAGTTTTTGCATCTACCCGTTTGACGATCACCGCGCAGTACAGGCTGTATTTGCCATCAGCGGAAGGCAGGTTGCCGGATACGACAACGGAGCCTGCAGGAATGCGGCCGTAAGTAACTTCGCCGGTTGCACGATCGTAAATCTTGGTTGATTGGCCGATGTAGACACCCATCGAGATAACCGAGTTTTCTTCGACGATCACGCCTTCAACGATTTCCGAACGGGCACCGATGAAGCAGTTGTCTTCGATGATGGTTGGGTTGGCTTGCATAGGCTCCAGCACGCCGCCGATACCAACACCGCCGGACAGGTGAACGTTCTTGCCGATTTGTGCGCATGAACCGACTGTCGCCCAGGCATCAACCATCGAGCCTTCATCGACGTAAGCGCCGATGTTGACGAAGGACGGCATCATGACGACGTTTTTGCCGATGAAACTGCCGTGACGCGCGACTGCAGGCGGCACCACGCGGAAGCCGCCTTTGGCGAAATCTTCAGCGGTGTAGTTGGCGAACTTGGTTGGTACCTTGTCGTAGAACTGCATGTGATCGCCGGATGGCATGGTGATGTTGTCTTCCAGACGGAAGGACAGCAACACTGCTTTCTTGACCCATTGATTGACGACCCATGCGCCGCTGTCTTTTTGCGCAACGCGCAATGTGCCTTCGTTCAATTGAGCGATGACTTGTGCGACTGCATTGCGTACATCTGCTGGCGCATTTTTAGGGGAGAAATCTGCACGGTTTTCCCATGCCTGGTCGATGATCTGTTCGAGTTGTTGTGTCATGTGAGTACTTATCGGTTGATGATAAAAATAAAATGAATTAACGATTAAAGACTGGAGTTCAGAAACAGTAATCAGGAACTTGCGCTGGATAACTTTTTGGTAAATTCGACGATGCGCTGTGCTGCTTCCAGACATTCATCGACTTCGGCTACCAGCGCCATGCGTATGCGATTTCGCCCGGGATTGATGCCATGTGCTTCACGGCCCAGATAGCTGCCCGGCAATACCGTGACATTATATTCGGCATACAGGCGCTTCGCGAATTCGATATCGCCAATGGCGGCCAGCTTGTCGACTTTGGCCCACAGATAGAAGCCGGCGTCCGGCAGCGATACATCCATCACTTCCTGCAGCAAGGGTGTGACCTGGTTGAATTTCCTGATGTATTTTTCGCGATTCTCTACGACGTGCTGTTCGTCGTTCCAGGCGGCAATTGAAGCGCTTTGCACGGATGGGCTCATCGCGCTGCCGTGATAGGTACGGTACAACAGAAATTTTTTGAGAATTTCTGCATCGCCGGCGACGAAACCCGAGCGCATGCCCGGCACGTTCGATCGTTTCGACAGGCTGGAGAAACCGATCAGGCGAGGATAGCCAGTGCGGCCCAGCTTGTGTGCGGCTTCCAGTCCGCCCAGCGGCGCTTCTGCCTTGAAGTAAATCTCGGAATAGCATTCATCGGCTGCGATCACGAAGTTGTAGCGATCGGACAAGGCAAACAGCTCGGCCCAATCTTCCAGTGTCAGCACGGCACCGGCCGGATTGCCCGGCGAGCAGACGTAGACCAGTTGCACGCGCGACCAGACTTCATGTGTAACGCTGGCGAAATCCGGTGCAAAGTTGCGCGCCGGATCGCAATTGACAAAGTAGGGATGGGCACCAGCCAGATAAGCTGCACCTTCGTAAATCTGGTACAGCGGATTAGGGCAGACGACCAGCGCGTGCTGGCTCGGATCAACCACGGTTTGCGCCAAGGCAAACAAGGCTTCACGCGAACCGTTGACCGGCAGCACTTGCGTTGCAGGATTCAGTTTCGGCAAGTTGTAGCGGCGCTCCAGCCAGCCGGCGATCGTCGCACGCAAGGCATCCGTGCCAGCGGTGGTCGGATAAGTCGCGAGGCCATCCAGATTGTCAGCCAGTGCTTTTTGTATGAAAGCCGGCGTTGGATGCTTGGGTTCGCCTATGCCCAGGCTGATAGGACGGTAAGCAGCGTTTGGCGTCACGCCGGCAAACAGTTGCTTGAGTTTCTCGAAGGGATAAGGTTGCAGCTGGTTCAGGAGTGGATTCACGGCAGAGGGCGGAAAATATGCAATCAGTGTTAACACCGGGGTGTTAATTGACGCAAGGTTCAAAGTGGCAACATTATACCGTCCCGGAGGCCGTAACCGTAACGCGCTTTATGCCATGTGCGAGGTCTTGCTTATTGACTTG
>NZ_JBEBPO010000020.1:0-32018 GCF_040395855.1 Herminiimonas fonticola
CTTATGAACGTAACCCCTTGCTTATGCTGGTGCGGCTGGCAGGAATCGAACCCACGACCCCTTGGTTCGTAGCCAAGTACTCTATCCAGCTGAGCTACAGCCGCGAAAGACAAAATTATAGCACGGGTGCAATTCATTTTGGAAGCCTAATCATGCACTTTATTCAAACAAACATTTTTAAGTGCCCGGATTCAAGTGCCGCAACACAAATAGAATCGATTTTGTGCAAAAAACTTATGCTAAAGTCGGCACATCAATTCAGCTCCCATCACACCCTATTATAGAAGCGGCCACCAAAGCCGCCTATCACACCTGATCCGAACTCCCGCATTTGCGCCTCGCAGACCAATGACACAAGAAGGAAACATCATCAACAAGATGCACGCCGAATGGCTACCAACCATCCTGCAGGGATCAGTGAGCGAAATTTACGTATTGAGGTGCGACACCTTGCGCTTTGAATACGTCAATCCCGCTGCTGCCCATAATCTGCAATACAGTATTGCCGAACTGGCGGCGATGTCTCCCACGTCCATCGCCAGGGATATGACGCACGAGACCTATGAGCAGTTCTTTCAGAGCTTGCGCAATGGCAGCCAGGTTTCTGCCGCCGTCAATACCACCCACACGCGCAAGGATGGCAGCACTTATCCGATTGAGTTTCAATTGTTTTATCTGGCGGCGGATACCGAACCCGTCGTCATTGCCATCGGCAATGACGTCAGTTCGCGCGACAAGTCAGACAAGGCTTTGCGCGCCAGCGAGTCCCGTCTCAGCGCCATGGTTTCCAATACGCCGGGGCTGGTTTATCAATTCCTGCTGCACGGCGATGGACAATTTTCCTTCCCTTATCTCAGTGAAGGTTGCGAGGCGCTTCTGGGCATCACGGCCGAAGCATTGCACGCCAATCCAACGCTGTTCGTCGAACTGATTTTGCCTGAGGATCGCCAGTCTTATCAGGATGCAATGCTTGCTTCCATCGAACAGATGAACAACTGGAACTGGGAAGGACGCATCTGGATCGAGAAGTGGAAAGACGTCAAATGGATCAATCTGCGCGCCATGCCGCGCACGCTGGATGAGCATTGCGTGCAGTGGGAAGGCTTCATGACCAATATCACTGCCAGCAAACTGGAACAGGAAGAGATTATTCGTTCGCGCGCACAGCTCGCCGAACTATCGGCGCACATCGATATCGTCAAGGAACAGGAGCGCACACATATCGCGCGTGAAATACACGACGATCTGGGCGGCAATCTGACTGCCATCAAGATGGCGCTGGCCTTGCTGACACGGCGTTTGCCGGGGAAAAATCCGGAGCTGACAGAAAAAGCCGACTATGTGGAATCGCTGGTCGATCGCACCATAGAATCCGTGCATAAAATCGCCGGCAATCTGCGCCCAGGTATTCTGGACTTCGGTTTGGTGGCCGCTATCGACTGGCAAGCCAAGGAGTTTGAAAAACAGGTCGGCATACCCTGCCAATTCTCGAGCAACAAGACGGAGATCAATCTGGCGCTCGACCAAGCCACTGCGCTGTTTCGCATTTTTCAGGAAGCATTGACCAATATTGCCAAGCACGCGAAAGCCAGCCTCGTCACGGTACAACTTGTGCACACTCGTCAGTACGTACGACTGGAGATCATCGATAATGGGCGCGGGATTGAGATGACGGATCGCAACAAGCCAAAGTCATTCGGCATACGCGGCATGGTGGAGCGCTCGATCGCGATGGGCGGCAGTTTGTCTGTCAGCACGGCTCCCAAAGGTGGCACAATCGTTGCTATCAACGTGCCGCTGCCCGAGATCGCATAGCAAACCACATTAAAATCGACAATATTGGGAAATACCTTACCGAATTTGTCTGTCAGCCGCTGTCGCCATCCAGAATTTGTCACATCTGGCAGAAAACAAGTCTGACCTTACACGAATTCAATAAAGCAGAACAATGACAACGAAGAATGCAATAAAAGTCCTGATTGCCGACGACCACGCGATTGTGCGCGAAGGACTGAAACAGATTTTGGCCGACACCCGGGATATTGTTGTGGCAGGTCACGCCGAGAACGGCAACGAAGCCATCAAGCTATCCCGTGAAAGTTCGTGCGATGTACTCTTGCTGGATATTTCCATGCCCGACCGTAGCGGCATTGAAGTACTGAAACAGGTGCGCAAGGAATCCCCGAAAATTGCCATTCTGATGCTATCCATGCACCGCGAAGATCAATATGCGATCCGCTCGCTCAAAGCCGGCGCAGCCGGTTACCTGAACAAGCAAAGTGCGCCGGCCGAGCTGGTGAATGCAATTCGTCAGGTTGCCGCCGGACGCAAGTACATCAGTGCGGCCCTGGCGCAGGAACTGGCCAACCAGATCAACGACAATCACGAAACTGCACTGCATGAAACCCTGTCCGATCGCGAATATCAAACCCTGACCATGATCGCCTCCGGCAAAACCGTCAGCGATATTGCGACAGAACTGACCTTGTCGGTCAAAACCATCAGCATGTATCGTTCACGCCTGTTGCAGAAAATGAAACTTCGCCACAACGCAGAGTTAACCCACTACGCAATCAAAAATCATCTGGTCGACTGATCGGTGCACACAGACAATCCACCGGTTTGATGACAGCCGGCAGCTCAGGATACGGTTTATCTATATATAGCTACAATCTGAAAAAATAGCCGCTATTTACAGCCTTGATTCGGCTATCAAACCCGTCCCGCCTGCCTTATTATTCACGGATAGGCTGAAATTCAGTCATCCAATAATAAAGCGCACGCGCCGTCATGCCAGACAAACCAACGCAAAACCCTGCAGAAATTGCACGCGAAGCATTTCGCCAGCTAGCCACCCGCAAGATTGCCCCTACTCCCGATGCCTATCGCAAGATTTACGACGAGATCGCCGGTTATGCGACTCAACCCAGCGCAGAAGAAGTGCTCGGTGAATTTGCCGGCACCCTGCTCTCGGCTCCCGATCTTGCACCGCTAGGTAAAACCTTACAGGCAGCAGCAGCGACATCCTACTGGCCGGATTTCGGCAAAGGGCTGGAGCAACTGCTCAAGCATTACCAAACCCAATTAACTGCGCGCAGCACGACTACCTCCAGCACCAGCAGTCTGATCGGCAACTCGCTGCCATCGCTGATCGATGACCCGCAACCGGCCCTGTTGCGCGACTTGCTGATGCGCACGCTGACGCTGGCCGTCGCCTCGCTGCTGCAAGGCGCGCCGGAATTGGCGGAAGAATCCGAAGCCCTCGGGCGTTCCATCAAGGAAGCCCAAAGCGAAGCCGCGCTCAATGAAATTTCCGTACGGCTGAAACAGCTCTGCTTCAAGATCGAACTCAAGAGCGGCGATATGGCCGAGCAGCATGAACTGCTGCTGCGCCTGTTCAAGCTGCTGCTGGAAAACATCGGCAGTCTGATCGACGACGACTCATGGATGCATGGACAGATCGAAGCCGTCCAGAACCTGATTGCCGGCCCGGTCAACGACGCTGCGCTACGCGAAGTCATGCGCAGCCTGAAAGAAGTCATCTATAAACAAGGCACGCTGAAACACAGCCTGGTTGAAGCAAAAGATACGGTAAAAGACATGATGATCACGTTTATCGACCGGCTCGGAGAAATCGCCGCCACGACCGGCAACTATCACAAGAAAATCGACAATTACTCCAAACAGATCATCGCCACCGCCGATGTCGGCAAGCTGAGCAAGATCCTCGATGAAGTCATGAAGGAAACACGCATCGCGCAGAGCGAGGCATTACGTTCGCGCGACGCGATCCTGGCCGCCCGCAAAAACGCGGAAGATGCCGAGGCACGCATCCATAATCTGGAAGCCAAGCTCGAACAAATGAGCGAATTGGTGCGCGAAGACCAATTGACCGGCAGCCTCAACCGCCGCGGCCTGGAAGATATTTTCGAGCGCGAACTGGCGCGCGCCGAGCGGCGCGGCACACCACTCTGCATCGCCATGCTCGATCTGGACGATTTCAAGAAAATCAATGATAAATACGGCCACTCCGCCGGTGACGAAGCGCTGATCCATCTGGTGCGCGTGATCAAGGAAACATTGCGATCCATGGACGTCATCGCCCGCTTCGGCGGCGAAGAATTCCTCATCGTGTTGCCGGATACCGGCATGGATGAGGCAATTCAGACTGTCACGCGCCTGCAAAGAGAGTTGACCAAGCAAATCTTCATGCACAACCACACCCGCCTGCTGATGACCTTCAGCGCTGGTGTTGCGCTGCGCAATGAACAGGAAGATCAAAAATCGATGATAGAGCGTGCCGACAAGGCCTTGTACGAAGCCAAGCGTTCGGGTAAAAACCGCGTCGTGGCAGCGGCACAGTAATTTATCGCGCTTACTGTTGCAACTGCGGCGGCCGCGAACGCTGGCTCATGCCTGTTCGACAATATCGCACCAATTCTCACAACACCCCTCCCCAGCGCCCTTTCATATCTGCCGATACCGCAGATATTGCGCATCTCCATTCGACACCATCACGCAAATTTCCCACGCACAAACACATTCCTGTAGGCGCAATTACAAATAAATTCATGTGTATTTTCCGGATATGACATCCGAAAAATGGGCTTAGACGGCATGAATTCGGAAAAATGTAGGTTTTTTTGAAAAAATATTTCCCTAAAGTATTTTTCTATAGCGGTCGAAGAAGGGGTACGCGGCTTGTAATCAGTCGAAGCTGAAAAAAGAGAAATAGGATTTTCTCCTAAACTTTTTCCAGATCCGACCGATAAACATTACAAGCGGACTGATTCACTTATCAATCAATCGTAGTTATTGATAAAGCAAGTGTTGATGACGTACAAGCCGTAACCTTCCGTATTGAAACTTAGGAGAAATCTCATGGCCATCATTAACACCAACATCGCTTCGCTCAACGCACAACGTAACCTCACGGTATCGGAAAACTCGTTGACCACTTCGCTGCAACGTCTGTCCACCGGTCTGCGCATCAACAGCGCAAAAGACGATGCTGCAGGTCTGGCAATTTCGGAACGCTTCACTTCGCAAATCCGCGGTAACAATCAAGCTGCACGTAATGCAAACGACGGCATCTCGCTGGCGCAAACCGCTGAAGGCGACATGGCCCAGATCGGCAACAACCTGCAACGTATGCGTGAACTGGCTGTGCAATCCGCCAATGCCACCAACTCGTCGTCGGATCGTACCGCACTGAACAACGAAGTTCAGCAACTGGCACAAGAGATCGACCGCGTTGCACAAAACTCCGCATTCAACGGCGTCAAATTGCTGGACGGCAGCTTCTCCGCACAAAACTTCCAGGTCGGCGCAAATGCAACCGCAGCAGATCAAATCACGATCAGCTCGCTGGCTAACGCTCGTACCAGCGCATTGGGTCAATTCAACGGTTTCAACGCACAAGATTTGGGTACCATTAGTAACGGTGCAGCAGCTAACCTGACGATCGTTGTCGCCGGCACCAGCATCAACTATGCAAGCGCTGGAACAGTCGCTACCGATGCAAAATCCATTGCTGCGGCGGTCAATAGCTCCGGCGTCGCAGGCCTGAACGCTACGGCTGATGTGAACGTCAAGGCTGCCGGTGCATCCACCACAGTTAGCGGCATCGCCGGTAATTCCACATTGACCCTGAACGGCACCGTTATCACGATCGCCAATACAGCAAATGGTGTCGGCAATCGCGCAAATGCACTGGCTGCGATCAACGCTCAATCCGCCAATACAGGTGTTGTTGCAAAAGATAACGGCACTGGCATCGAGTTGACTGCTGCAGACGGCCGTAACATCACCACGGCATTTGCAGCTGGTGCATCAACCGGCGCGACTGTACTGGACTTCGGCCTGAGCGCTGACACAACTAAAGTTGGCACAGTCAAAGCAACCTACGTTGCGCCAAGTGGCACAACGGCAACAACGGTGACAGTCGCCGGTGCAGGCTTGGGCGCAGGAACGGCACTGGGAGTCGGCGCAACCGGCACGGCATTGTCGGCAATCGACGTTACAACAGCAGCAAATGCAAGCAACGCACTGGCATCCATCGATGCAGCACTGACGCAAATCAACAGCGGCCGTGCAACCCTCGGTGCGATCCAGAACCGTTTTGCTTCGGTTGTGACCAGCCTGCAAACTTCCGCAGAAAACTTGTCCGCATCGCGTAGCCGTATTCAAGATGCAGACTTCGCTTCGGAAACAGCCAATCTGACCAAAGGCCAGATCCTGCAACAAGCTGGTACCGCCATGCTGGCACAGGCAAACTCGCTGCCAAACGGCGTGTTGGCTCTGTTGCGCGGCTAATCGGTTAATCAACCGTAGTTTGATGTAAAACGGTTCCCCGGCTGCGTTTATGGCAGCCGGGGAATTGTCGCAAAGGGAGTCATCATGGACATTCAGCAAATCAGCAACGCAAGCCAGGCTGCAGCGTGGGATACAAACAAGGCCACATCGGCCACCAACGCTCTCGCGGCAAAAGCGTCCTCTGTGCCAGTTCAGATTGTCAATCCGGTGCAGCAAACCTCTCCGGCACAAGTATCCCAGGCACTGCAAAGCATCAACAAGGCATTGGAAACAATGTCACAGAATCTGGAATTCACCGTCGATGAAGACAGCCATCGCACCATCGTCAAGGTCATCGATCAGCAAACCAGGGAAGTGATACGCCAGATGCCATCGGCTGAAGCGATCGAAATTTCCAAGGCACTCGACAAGTTGCAGGGCTTGTTGATCAGGCAAAAAGCATAGCTGGATTGAAACAAAGAGGTAAAACCCCTTCTATCCTCTGGCTTGCTCTGATCCGCCCTCCTTTATATTATGATTTTCTCTAACAGGAGAAGCACGTGGCAATTACATCTGCTGGCGTAGGCTCCAACCTTCCTATCGATTCGCTGATCAGTCAGCTGATGCAGTCCGAAGCACTGCCGCTGACTGCGCTCGCAAAAAAAGAAGCCAGCTATCAGGCCAAGGTTTCCGCTTTCGGCAGCCTGAGCAGCGCACTCGGTACTTTTCAGACTGCGTTGGCTGCATTGAAAAATCCAAGCACCTTCCGCACACTGACTGCTTCTTCATCGGATACATCGATACTTTCCGCAGCCGCGTCCGGCAAGGCCGCTGCCGGTAGCTACAACATAAATGTGACGAAATTGGCGCAGGCGCAAAGCATTGCATCCGCCGGCCAGGCCAGCACGACCGCCTCCATCGGTGCAGGCGGCACGACTACACTCACCTTCCAGCTTGGCACTATTACCGGCGGCACACTGACAGACGGTATCTACTCCGGTGGCGCGTCATTCGCGCAGTCCGGAGAGCAGGCGACTGGCACTGTCACGATCAACAACAATAACAATTCACTGCAAGGCATACGCGATGCAATCAATGCCGCGAACCTTGGCGTGACCGCAACAATCGTCAATGACGGTAGCGACAATCCCAATCATCTGGTGTTGACCTCGACAAAAACCGGTGCCACCTCCAGCATGAAAATCAGCGTCAGCGGCGATGCGGCGATTGAAAACCTGCTGGCTTACGATCCTGCCGGCACGCAGAACCTGAAGCAGAATACCGTTGCACAAAGCGCGGCCCTGACCATCAACGGTATTGCAGTGAGCAGCCCAAGCAACAGCATCAACGATGCTCTCGAGGGTATTTCCCTCTCGTTGAGCAAGGTAGGCACCAGCAATCTGACCGTTTCTCGCAGCAGCAGCGCACTCGAGACGGGCGTCACCGGCTTTGTCAAAGCCTATAACGACCTCAACCAGACGCTCAAGAATCTGACCACCTTCAATGGCGTAGGAAAAGCCAATGGCGAATTGCTGGGCGATTCCACTGTTCAATCCATCCAGGCTGAATTGCGTCGTACGCTCTCCACCACCATTGATGGACTGAAAGGTGATTACGTCACACTTGGTCAAATCGGCGTCAGTTTCCAGAAGGATGGCGCGCTGGCACTCGATACAAGCAAGCTGCAAACGGCTATTTCCAAGAACCCGGATGGCGTAGGCGCGCTGTTTGCAGAAATGGGCAGCACGACAGACAGCCTGGTTGATTTTGTCGGTTCGACCAAAAACACGAAAGCAGGCAGTTATGCGTTGAACATTACGCAAATCGCCACCCAGGCCAACATGACCGGCGACCTGGATCTCAGCGCCGGATCGACTGTGATCGCACCGAATACCAGCATCACGATGACGATCGATGGCATCGCCACCGAAGTCGCCCTTGCCGCCGGTTCTTATACGGCCGCGCAACTTGCCGCGCTATTGCAATCGTCGATCAACGGCACGTCCAAGTTCGTGACCGAAGGCGTATCTGTTAGCGCGAGCATTACTGCCGATGGCTTTTTGAACATTCAATCCAAGCGTTACGGCTCTGCCTCCAACATCAGCATGAATGCTGCCGGAACCGGTACCGGAATTGCCGAACTGTTTGGATCGGTATCCAGCGGCACTGCCGGCGTCGATGTTGCCGGTACCATCAACGGTGTAGCCGCCACCGGCTCAGGCCAGACGCTGACAGGTGCAATCGGCTCTCCCACTGAAGGTATCAAGCTGAATATTCTTGGCGGCGTATTGGGTGCGCGTGGCGATGTCAACTTCACCAACGGCTACGCCAATCGACTCGATACTTTCCTGAGCAGCGTGTTGGGCAGCACGGGATTGATCTCGGGGCGCACCGATGGTTTGAATCGCAGCATCAAGGATATAGGCACGACACGCGATGCATTCAACGCCAAGCTTGTCGGTATCGAAGCGCGCTACCGTGCGCAATTTACCGCGCTCGATATCGCGATTGGAAAAATGAGTTCAACCAGCTCTTTCCTCACGCAGCAGTTGGCCCAGATTGCGAATCTGTCCAAACAGTAATGCAGTAAACAGCGCTTAATTTAGGAGAGAACTCTATGTTCGGGTCGGCACAGAACGGAGCCAAGGCTTATGCCAAGGTCGGCATGGAAACAGGTGTCATCGCTGCCAATCCGCATAAGCTGATTGTCATGCTGTTTGAAGGTGCGCAAATTGCACTGATGACTGCATTGCAGCAAATGAAGGCCGGCAATATCGCTGCCAAGGGGCAGGCGATTTCAAAAGCCATCATGATCATCGACAACGGCTTGCGCGCCAGCCTGGATAAATCCGTGGGCGGCGATATCGCGATCAAACTCGATGCGCTTTACGAATACATGAGCAATCAATTGCTCAATGCGAATTTGAAAAACGATCCGGCGCTGGTCGAAGAAGTCCAAGGCCTGCTGGAAGAAATAAAGGGGGCATGGCTTGCCATTACTCCCCCGGAGCAAAACGTGCAAAATCTGATGTCGAACTCTTCTACCATTCAGCAAAACGGTACGGCTGCATACGATGCGCTTGCGCCACGTACTTCTACCTTAATGAAAGCGTGATCAACGATGAACGAACAAGAAATCATTTATCTGTACGAAAACGTTGCATCGATTACCGATCAAATGCTGGCCGCCGCGCGAGTCGGCGATTGGGACAACCTGATCGCACTGGAGTCGCGTTGTGCCGATCAGGTCAATATTCTGAAAACCAGCGAACCGCCTGCACCGCTCACTGGTGAAAGTCGTGAACGCAAGGTTGCCATCATCAAGAAGATCCTGGCCGACGACAGGGAAATTCGCGACCTGGCCGAACCATGGATGGCGAAACTCTCCCTGCTCATCAACAGCAGCGGTGCCGAACGCAAACTCAACCGCGCCTATGGCGCCAATCACCCGGGATAAATAAATGCTGCCACGGGCCGATATCACCGGTACCCGGCCCGTCGTCCTTATCGAGGCAAGCGCGCCGGCAACGGCCCTGGGTCAAGCCAAGCAGGAAACGCTTGACCGCTTGCTCCAGCTCACGCTGGGTAAGGAATATCAGGCACAGGTTTTATCGCGTCTCAGCGACGGCAACTTTCTGGTGAAAGTGGACAATGCCGTTGCCAGCATGCTGCTGCCGCCCGGCACCAAAACCGGCGACAAGCTTGACCTCACCCTGCTGGCAAACCAGCCGCGCCCTACTTTCATGCTCGGCAAGGCCGAAGCAGGCGCGACCACCTCTCTCAGCAATGCAGGCCGCCTGATCGGCAATATGCTGCAACTGGCACAGCAGGACGGCATGCCGACTGCCGTCGTCGGCAAAACGCCACTGGTGGCGACACCCGGCGCCAGCGCACAGCAGATCGCCGGCGCACTGCAAAATGCCGTGTCTTTCAGCGGACTGTTTTACGAATCGCATGTTGCGCAATGGGCGATGGGCATGCGCCCTGCCAGCGATCTCCTGCGCGAACCAGCCGCCAAACGCAGCAACGCACCTCTGATTGGCCAGCAGCAAGCGACACCAGAAAATGCCGGCACCAGCGATCTCGGCAGATTGATGACGAATGTACGCGAATGGGTGGGTGGCGAACGTGCACTGGCGGATTTGCTGCGCAGTACGCAAACCGGCAAGCCTGAGCAGGAAAGCATCGCACCCCTCGTCGGCAAACAGCAGGATATTCCAGTCAGTGAGGGCCTGAAGCTGATCAATCTGCAACTCGATACGCTGGAACAACGCCGCATCATGTGGCAAGGCGAACTCTTCCCCGGCCAGCCGCTGGAATGGGAAATTTCCGACGACACGCCGGAAAAAAGCTCAGAACAATCCGAACCTGAACCGGCATGGAACAGCAGTGTGCGCTTTAACCTGCCGACGCTGGGTTCGGTCTCCGCGACCATCCGTTTGAGCGGCGAACATCTGCAGGTGCAAGTTCATACTGCCGACGAAGAAACCGCGGTAGCGCTGCGCAGCCACGGCAAACTGCTGGCCGACGCACTGGCCGCTGCCGGTTCGACACTGGACTCTCTGCTGGTCAAGCAAGCGGATGAGCCGCATGGATAATCTCAAACCACCACCAAGCGCCGTTGCGCTCGCCTACCAGAGCGGCGATTCGGCGCCGCGCATTGTCGCCAAAGGACGCGGCCTGATTGCCGAGCAGATTATCGAACGCGCAAAAGAACATGGCGTTGCGGTACACGAATCGAAAGAGCTGGTGGCACTATTATTGCAGGTAGAACTGGACGATCACATCCCCCCTGCGCTCTACCGCGCAGTGGCAGAACTATTGGCGTGGTTATATCGCGTTGAGGCTGCCCAACAGCGTGGCGGCAATGTATGATGTCCGGCTGTAAGGTGAAGCCACGGCCACTTACGTGCACTCAGTTGATTAGAAAAACA
Organism: Herminiimonas fonticola; assembly: GCF_040395855.1. Taxonomy (GTDB): domain Bacteria; phylum Pseudomonadota; class Gammaproteobacteria; order Burkholderiales; family Burkholderiaceae_D; genus Oxalicibacterium; species Oxalicibacterium fonticola_A. The sequence continues at coordinate 11,229 of NZ_JBEBPO010000020.1, forward strand.
CGATGACTCTTGCCAGTGAATACGAAAACGATGATTTGAATCCCTACCGGGTTAACTCCCGCCGGGAAGTAATTGCCTTGTTGCGCAGTATCGGTGAGCGCAATCAGTTGGTCAGAATGCTGATCAACCATGGCAACGACACAATCGTGACCTCGATCCTGAAAATCGATGAAGCAGCCAATACCGTCCTGCTCGATTGCGCGCCTACCGCCATCATGAATCAGCGTGTACTGGATAGTGAAAAACTGTCGTTTGAAACGGTGCTGGAAAACATCCGCATTCTGTTTAACTCACCAGCGGCAGAGAGCTGCATCTACGAGAATTTGCCCGCCTTCATCATTCCGCTGCCGACCAGCGTGATCCGCCTGCAACGGCGCGAATTCTATCGTGTGCCCACACCCGTGACCAACCCGATCTATTGCACGATACCGATCAGAGCCGAAGACCAGATCATTCCTGTTGTGGTTCCACTGCACAATATCAGCGGCGGCGGGCTGTCTATAGTCGATGAAAAAAAATTGATCGATTCGACACCCGGCCACATATATGAAAATTGCCGCCTCGATTTACCCGGCGGCAGCGTAACGCTTGCCTTGCAAATCCGTAATCATCTTGAGGTCACACTGACCAACGGCAAAAGCATACATAGGCTGGGATGCGCTTTCGTGAACCCTTCCAATGGAGCGGTGGGCGCGGTACAAAAGTACATTACCAAGCTGGAACGGGATCAGAACGCAAAAGCAACAGGGCTGGGCTGAAAAGCAGAAGGAACAGCGGAAGTGGAACCGGCCACAAAGAAGTGAAGCAACCCAGATAAGCAAAAAAACAGGAGCCGGACAGCGCCAGCCCCCAATCAAAACGCGATAAATCTATACCTGCATATTCATCATTTCCTGGTAGGCCGATACCACCTTGTTGCGTACCTGCACCGTTGCCTGGAATGAAATACTCGCTTTTTGCATGGAAATCATCACATCCGACAGGTTCACACTGTCATCTCCCAGCGTAAATTTCTGCCCCAGTTGATCGGCGTGATTCTGCGCACTGGCCACATTATCCAGCGATGCCTTCAGCGCCTGGGAAAAATCCACTTTGGTCGCCGATTTTTCGACCTGCGACGCACCGCCTGCCAAAGGATTGATCGCAGGCTGCGAACGCGCAGCTGCAGCCTTGAGCTGGGCGACCATGGCATCTATTGCCGTTGAATCAATTCCGCCGACTTTCATCATTTTCTCCATACAGTTGCGGGCGGGCACTATAATTACCTCAACCCATACGGCAGAGTTCCCGATAAGGGATTCCGCACTACCCCGCCAAGTTATCACGCACGTCAACTTGAATCGTTTCAATAAAGGACAGAAATATTGCTCTGTTCCAGAGATTGAATTTCCTCGTACCCTTGACAATTCATGCTACGGAAAAAAGTTTGAAGAGCGAGAACATCGATGAACCATTCAGTCCAATTTGACGCTAGCCAAGCAGGAGCACAATCATGGCAGTAGTCGTAGCAGGCGAAGGCGGACTCCCGCAAACGGCAGACGTCAACCCGAATAGCCCGAACGCCATCTTCAACATGGCAAAATCGCCCAACGGCCGCAAGTTCCTGTTGATGCTGGCTGCAGCGGCAGTCATCGCAGTCATGATCGGCCTGGTGCTGTGGGGCCAGAAGCCGGAATATCGCGTCCTGTTTTCCAATTTCTCGGATCGCGATGGCGGTGCCATCATGACCTCGCTGCAAGCAGCCAACGTCCCGTATAAATTCGCCGAAGGTGGCGGCGCCATTCTGGTGCCTGCCGATAAAGTGCATGAAATTCGCCTGAAGCTGGCTGCAGAAGGTTTGCCGAAAGGCGGCAGCGTCGGCTTCGAGTTGATGGAAAATCAAAAACTCGGCGTGTCGCAATTCCTCGAACAAGTCAATTTCCAGCGCGCGCTGGAAGGCGAACTGGCCCGTTCCATCCAGTCGGTCGGCGCAGTGCAGTCAGCGCGTGTCCATCTGGCCTTGCCCAAGGCATCGGTCTTCGTGCGTGATCAGCAAAAGCCAACGGCGTCCGTATTGCTGAATCTGCATGCAGGCCGCTTCCTGGATCAGCAACAAGTCAGCGCCATCGTGCATCTGGTGGCCAGCAGCGTGCCAGAACTGTCGCCGAAAAATGTCACCATCGTCGATCAAGCCGGCAACCTGCTGTCTGAAAACAACAAACCTGCCGGCACCAACACGCTGGACCCGTCGCAGCTCAAATACGTGCAGGAACTGCAGCAAAGCATCGCCAAGCGCGTCGAATCGATCATCACGCCTATCGTCGGCTCCAATAATGTGCGTGCCGAAGCAACTGCCGATGTGGATTTTTCGACCAGCGAACAAGCGGCTGAAATCTACAAACCGAATCAGGTGCCAAGCAGCGCCACTGTGCGCAGCCAGCAAACCAGCGAATCGACGAATGGCGGCGGCAACAACGCAACAGGCGTTCCCGGCGCATTGACCAACCAGCCGGCACCGGCGGCAACGGCGCCATTGAATACGACGCCGCAAACCACCGCTGCGCCCGGCACTCCGGGTGCACCTGGTACTCCCGGCGCACCGGCTGCCACTGCAACCGCAGCGCAAGCCACACCGATTCAACGCGACACCACAACCAATTACGAAGTAGATAAAACCATCCGCTATGTACAGCAACCGATGGGCGGCCTCAAGCGTCTGTCCGTTGCAGTCGTGGTCAATTACAAGCGTGTGGTCGGCAAGGACGGCAAAGTCAGCTTCCAGCCACTGACGGAAATCGAAAAAACGCAAATCACCGATCTGGTCAAAGAAGCGATGGGCTATAACAAGGACAGAGGCGATACGCTCAATGTCGTCAATAGTCCTTTTGCCGGCAGCAACAAGGAAGAAGCACCCAAGCTGCCACTCTGGGAGCGGCCGGAAGCGATCGACATGGGCATGCAGGGCGCCAAGTATCTGCTGCTCGGCCTCGTATTGCTGATTCTGTACTTCAAAGTGTTGAAGCCGCTGCTCACCAAATTGAATCCGCCGCCGCTGGCGCTGACCGATGAAAGCGGCCAGCCTATCCTCGCGACGCGGGAACCGGAAGAAGAAGTCGGGCCTATGGGCATCCATATGCACAGTTATCAGCAAAATCTGGAAGCCGCCAAAGCGCTCGCCAGACAGGATCCGAAAGTAGTCGCAAACATCGTCAAGGCGTGGGTGGGAAATGAGTGATAAGGGCATACATAAAGGCGCGGTCTTGATGCTTGCACTCGGCGCGGATGAAGCTGCCGAAGTGATGAAATATCTCGGCCCGCGCGAAGTGCAGAAACTTGGCGCAGCCATGTCCACGATGAAGGCCATCCAGAGCGAGGAACTGGTTGCCGTGCTCAGTGAATTCAGGGGCGAGACGGAAAAAAATACCTCGCTGGGTCTGGATTCCGACGACTACATCCGTGACGTGCTGACCAAGGCGCTGGGCGACGACAAGGCGGCTTCGCTGCTCAATCGCATTCTCGGCGCACGCGATGCCAGCGGCATCGAAAGCCTGAAATGGATGGACGCACAATCGGTCGCAGACCTGGTGCGCAACGAACATCCGCAAATCATCGCCACCATTCTGGTGCATCTGGAGCGCGACCAGGCTTGCGAAGTGCTGGAACATTTCACCGAACGTCTGCGCAACGACTGCGTATTGCGCATTGCCACGCTGGATGGCGTACAACCGGCCGCCCTGCGCGAATTGAACGAAGTGTTGACGAAGCTGTTGACCGGCAATGAAAACCTGAAGAAAAAACCGATGGGCGGCATCCGCGCAGCGGCAGAAATCCTCAACTTCTTCAATGGCGAAAACGAAGTATCGGTGATGGCCAATCTGAAGGGCTACGACAACGACATGGCGCAAAAGATCATGGACGAGATGTTCGTGTTCGACAACATCATGGATATCGAAGACAGAGGCATTCAGCTCTTGCTGCGTGAAGTACAGTCCGAATCGCTGATCATCGCACTCAAGGGCGCAACACCTGACTTGCGCGAAAAATTCTTCAAGAATATGTCGCAGCGCGCAGGAGAAATGATGCGCGAAGATCTGGAATCCAAAGGCCCGGTACGCCTGTCCGAAGTCGAAGCGAATCAGAAGGAAATCCTGCAAATCGTGCGCCGTCTGGCCGACGAAGGCCAGTTGACGCTGGGCGGCAAAGCGGAAGATGCTTATGTCTGACGTCATCCCGAAAGAAAAACAGTCGGCGTATCAACGCTGGGAAATGACGTCCTTCGGCGAAGAACCTGCCGTCGCCGGCGGCAAGGCGTCGACATCCGATAACGCCGCATCCATCGCTGCCGCCAATGCTGCGGCAAGCGCACAGATGGCCAATATTGCCGCGATGGCGCAGCAGATTGAAGATGCGCGCGCGCAGGCGCATGCAGAAGGCTATGCTGCCGGCCTCGAAGAAGGTCGCGCCGCCGGTTTGGCAGAAGGCCGTGCGCAAGCCGAAGAGGAAAGACGCAGCCTGCGGCAGATCGCCGAAACCTTTGGCACCGAAGTAGCGCAGGCCAATGAACTGATCGCCAACGACATGCTCGACCTGTCGCTGGATCTGGCCAAGGCGATGCTGAAAACCGCCTTGAACGTACGCCCCGAACTCATCATCCCGCTGGTGCGGGAAGCGATTCACTATCTGCCTACACTGCAGCAACCCACCCTGCTCCATCTGCACCCTGACGATGCGGCTATTGTCGCCACGCACATGAGCGATGAATTGAATGCGGTCGGCTGGCGGGTGGTGGAAGATACGCACATGAGCCGCGGCGGCTGCCGCGTCGAAGCCGTCACCAATCAGATCGATGCCAGTACGACGACGCGCTGGCAGCGCATCGCCGCTGCGCTCGGCAAAGAATCCGACTGGCTCGTCTGATGTCCGCCACTCCACATCCCGCCACCCCGAACAGCAGCCGCTGGCAAGCCTATCTGCGCGATTGCCGCACGCTGCTGGATATCGCCGAGCCGATGCTGGTCTCCGGTCGCATCACGCGCGTGGCCGGTCTGGTGATGGAAGCGGTCGGACTCAAGCTCGCCGTCGGCAGCGCCTGCACGGTGCCGCTGGCCAACGGAGCGCGGATCGAAGCCGAGGTGGTCGGTTTTGAAGACGACAAGCTGTTCCTGATGCCGCAAAGCGATGTCGAAGGCATCGTGCCGGGCACCCGCGTGTTTCCGGTGGAAGTGGTGCAATCGTTGCCCAAACCTGGCGCTGTCACCCATCCGCGCCGTCGCCCTAGCGATCGCACCCGTCATCTGCCGGTCGGCATCGAATTGCTGGGTCGCGTGCTGGATGGCGCCGGCCGCCCGCTCGACAGCCTGGGCCCGCTGCATGCAACGCATGCCGCACCCTTGAATGTACGCGCCGCCAATCCTCTTTCGCGTGCGCCTATCACCGATGTTCTGGATGTGGGTGTACGCGCCATCAACAGCATGCTGACTGTAGGACGCGGTCAGCGCATGGGCTTGTTCGCCGGTTCCGGCGTCGGTAAAAGCGTGTTGCTTGGCATGATGGCGCGCTATACCACTGCCGATGTCATTGTGGTCGGCCTGATCGGCGAACGGGGTCGCGAAGTGAAGGAATTCATCGAACAGATTCTGGGGCCGGAAGGCCTGGCGCGTTCGGTCGTAGTCGCCGCACCGGCTGATACGCCGCCGCTGATGCGCCTGCAAGGTGCCGCCTACGCCACTGCCATCGCCGAACATTTTCGCGATGAAGGCAAAGACGTCTTGCTGATCATGGATTCGCTGACCCGTTATGCGATGGCGCAGCGCGAGATTGCCCTCGCCATCGGCGAACCGCCTGCCACCAAAGGTTATCCGCCATCGGTCTTCGCCAAGTTGCCGGCGTTGGTCGAACGTGCCGGTAACGGCAAGGAAGGCGGCGGCTCGATCACGGCGTTTTATACGGTATTGACCGAGGGTGACGATCAACAGGACCCGATCGCCGACGCGGCACGTGCGATTCTGGACGGCCATATCGTGCTGAACCGCTCGCTGGCGGAAGCCGGACATTACCCGGCGATCGATATCGAACAATCGATCAGTCGCGCGATGCACAATATCACGACGCCGGAACATCAAAAACAGACCCGCAAGCTGAAGCAACTGACTTCCCGCTACCAGCGCAATCGCGACTTGATCAGCGTCGGCGCCTACAGTGCAGGATCGGACCCGGTGCTGGACGAGGCCATTGCCCTGAATACAAAAATAGAGTCATTCTTGCAACAGGATATTACCGAACGCAGCGACATAAACGAGAGCTTGGGGCAACTTGCCTCGCTATTCCAGTGATGGCCGCAGGCATCGGGAAAATATAATTACTCAAAATGGCTACCTCCTCTGCATTAGACACACTGATAGAACTGGCCACAAAGGAAAGCGACGAAGCTGCCAAGCGCCTGGGCCACTGCATGAAGGCCGCCGAGGACAGCGAACAGAAACTGGCTTTGCTGATGCAGTATCGCGACGATTACGCAGCGCGCTTTCAGCAAAATCTGACCAGCGGTTTGACGGCCATGGGTTACCGTAATTTCCAGCTGTTCATGGACAAGCTGGAAAACGCGATCAGCAGTCAGCAATTGGTAGTGCGCGATGCGCATATCCACGTCGAACGGGAACGATCGGCATGGCAAGCCAGCGAACGCAAACGCATGTCCTACGGCACGCTGGCCAATCGGGCATTGAAGACCAGGCAACTGGCTGAAAACAAACGCGACCAGAAGCAGACCGACGAACACGCAGCACGGCAATTTCTGTACAAAAGATAAACGACCAGAACAGGCGACAGACTCATGAATACCTCCGCGATCAACAACCCTCTCGGCATCTTGCAGGCGCCTGCCAGCAGCAAGCAGGATAGCGCGCCCTCGTCCGATGCTGGTGCGTTCAACCAGGTGCTTTCGCGTGAAATCGCCGACCGCAACAATACCGGCAACAGCACCAGCGCGGCCGCAAAAAATACGCAAAAAGAACCATCCGGCAAAGGTAGCGGCACGACCAACGCAAAGAACGAGAACACCAATACGGCTGCTGCCGAAACGGCAAAAAGCGCGGAAGACGACAAGGCCGCTGCCCTCGCCGCTGCGAAAAAGGAAGAAATCGATACTGCCGCGACCGACCCTTCGGCAGAATTGCTGGCTTTTGTGGCCGCACTGACGCAAGCCAATACCGCGCAAGCTCCTGCTGCAGATACTGCACTTGATACTGTTGCAGTCGCCAAGACTGTAGATGTCGATACCAGACTGGATGCAGATAGCACGCTTGCAGCCGCAACCACGACTGCCGGCAGCAAGGAAGACGCCATCGGCAAAAAGTCGGACTTCGTTTCCGCGCTGGACAAAGCCACAGGCACTGCAAATGAAACCGGTAAAACACCCGCTGCGGCACCAGCCACCGCCTCTGCCGTCAAGGCTGAGGTCGATCTGGCAGTCGCTGCAGTAACGGCCAAGGCCGTCGAACCAGCCGCCGTCGGCAATCCGCAAACCATCGCCGTCAACAGCGCCGCACTCCAGCATCTGAATGAAGCACAGGCTGCGCAAGCCGACAAACTCGCGCCGCAAGTCGGCAGCCCTGGCTGGAATCAGGCGCTAGGTCAAAAAGTGGTGTGGATGATTCAGGGCGCACAGCAAACTGCAACGCTGACGCTGAATCCACCAGATCTCGGACCCATGCAGGTGACCCTGAACGTTTCAAACAATCAGGCTACGGCGAACTTCACTGCGCATCAGCCCGAAGTTCGTCACGCACTGGAAGCAGCGATGCCGCGCCTGCGCGAAATGCTGAACGACGCAGGAATACAGCTTGGCCAGTCCAGCGTCAGCGCCGGTTCGCCGAATCAGCAACAGGCATCCGGCGAACAGCAACGTGGCGGACGTCAAGCCAGCCGCAACGACAATGGCGTGGAACCTGTCATCCACGTCAGCCACGTGCCACTGCCCTCCAGCGGTAGCGGCATGGTCGATACCTTTGCCTGAACACGCTTCGATCGTATCCGCAGCAGTTCGTTGTCAAAACGCATACGCGATGCCTGCCGCGATTTTCTCGATGGCGTGGAGCGCTGCTCATCCGTTCACTAAAAATCACATCGTTTTTCGCACGATGCGGGTGTTGCTCGCAATGAATAATGGTTTAATAGGGCCTTAGGCAGAAATTCCGCATATATCCAACGATTTGCGGCATTTGCTGGAAGAAGCGACCCCGGGACTGGATGACGTGAATACGACGATATGCGTCGTGTTCCCCTCTCTTTTCAATGCATCCTGTGTGTCGTTTTTTTTTAATAATGGCGTGTAACCAGAATGCATGCCGCACTTGAGGAAAACAGATGGCAACAAAAGCAGCTCCCAAAACAACCAGCACAAACGTGGAACCACAACCGAAGAAATCAAGAATCTTGATTATCGTCATCGCGTTGTTGATCATCCTGGCTGGCGGCGGCGCTGGTGCATGGTATTTCCTGGGTCAGAAAGCAGCGGCACACCCTGCGCAGGCTGCACACGTAGAAGCAAAACCGCCGGTGTTTTTGCCGATGGAAGCATTCACCGTCAATCTGCAGGCTGAAAACGGCGAGCAATTTCTGCAAACCAGTTTTACGCTGCAGGTATTGGATCAGGCGCAGGTGGACATGATCAAGCTGTACATGCCGCATGTGCGTAGCCGCATACTGTTGCTGCTGTCGAGTAAAAAACCTTCGGAAATCCTGACCGTGGAAGGCAAGACCAAATTGGCCGAAGAAATCATCAATATTTTCAAACAACCATTTACACCACAGGGCCCGACCGTCAAGGTAAGCAGCGTGTTGTTTACCTCATTCGTCGTGCAATAAAATCATGGCCGATAATTTCCTCTCACAGGAAGAAGTTGATGCTCTTTTAAAGGGTGTCAATGGCGATCAGGATGAGACCGGCAAGCCGGAAGACTCGACTGGCGTGCGCCCATACAATCTTGCAACGCAAGAACGTATCGTGCGCGGCCGCATGCCGACGCTGGAAATTATCAATGAACGTTTTTCACGCCTGTTGCGCATCGGCCTGTTCAATTTTCTGCATCGCAGCGCCGAGGTTTCCATCGGCCCGGTACGCGTATCGAAATACAGCGAATTCATACGCAACCTGGTGGTGCCGACCAACCTGAACCTGATTCACATGAAGCCGCTGCGCGGCATCGGCCTGATCGTGCTCGACCCGAATCTGGTTTTCCTTCTGGTGGATAATCTGTTCGGCGGCGATGGCCGCTTCCACACTCGGGTGGAAGGTCGCGACTTTACGCAAACCGAACAGCGCATTATCCAGCGCATACTCGGCATCATTTTTGAAACCTATGCCAAGTCATGGGAACCCGTTTACCCGGTTGAATTCGAGTACATCCGCTCGGAGATGAATACCCAGTTCGCCAACATCGCAACGCCGAATGAAGTGGTGGTTGCCACCACCTTCACGATCGAACTCGGCCCGGTCAGCGGCGATCTGCACTTCTGCGTGCCCTACTCGATGATCGAGCCGATACGCGATCTGCTGACCAGCAGCATGCAGGGCGAGACGCTGGAAATGGACAAGCGCTGGATACGTTTGATGACACAGCAGATCCAGACTGCGGAAGTGGAAATTCTCGCCAACATGGGCTCTGCCAAGGTAACCCTGGGCGACATCCTGAACATGAAGGCCGGCGACATTATTTCAATCGCCGTACCGGAACAGATCACCGCAGAAGTCGATGGCGTGCCGGTGATGGAATGTTCGTACGGAAAACTGAATGGCCAATATGCATTGCGCGTGGAAAAACTGATCTATAGCGCAAACGAGTCAACGCAAGGAGAAGATCATGAGTGACGAAAACGAATCCCAGAGTATTGCAGAAGACGATTGGGGCGCAGCCATGGCCGAGCAGGAGCAGACGGAAGCCGAAGCTGCAGCGCTGGCGCCGAAAGCGGCCTCTGCCACCGTCTTCAAGGATTTCTCCGGCGGCGACCTGAAAACCGGCACGCACAACGATATCGACTTCATCCTCGATATCCCGGTGCAACTGACGGTGGAACTCGGCCGCACCAAGATCGCGATCAAGAATCTGCTGCAACTGGCGCAGGGTTCTGTCGTCGAGCTCGACGGCCTGGCCGGCGAACCGATGGATGTACTCGTCAACGGCTGCCTGATTGCACAAGGCGAAGTCGTGGTTGTGAATGACAAGTTCGGCATACGCCTCACCGATATCATCACGCCATCAGAACGCATCCGCAAATTGAACCGATGATTTTTCCTCGTCTCATTTTACGGGCAGCAGCTCCGCTGGCGATGCTGGCAACAGCCGCCCACGCTGCCGATGCACCTGCTGTTGCCGCTACTGCCACCAATACATCGACAGCGGGCAATCTGCTGCAAGTCACACTGGGCCTGCTCGTCGTACTGGGCCTGATGGCAGCCGCCGCCTGGATGCTGCGCCGTTTTACCGGTGCCAAAGGCAGCAGCGCCGCCAACATCAGGATCATAGGCGGCGTCAGCGTCGGCAACCGCGAACGCGTAGTGGTGGTCGAAATCGCCGATCAATGGATAGTCGTCGGCGTCGCACCGGGCCGTGTCAATGCCTTGAGCACGATGGCACGCCAGGAAACACCCGTCATGACCGATGCGCCGCCGGCGAAGAATTTTTCCAGCTGGCTCGCGCAAACAATCGAAAAACGCAATGTCCAATAGCACTTCCTCACTGCTGCGCCGCTGCCTGCCCCTGTTGCTGCTGGCCTTGCCGATGGCAGCCATGGCGCAGCAGGCCGGCCTGCCCGCACTGACCAGCACGCCGACGCCGGGTGGCGGACAAACCTATTCGCTCAGCCTGCAAACCCTGCTGCTGCTGACCGGCTTGTCGTTCTTGCCAGCCGTGCTGCTGATGATGACCAGCTTTACCCGCATCATCATTGTGCTGTCATTACTGCGTCAGGCACTCGGCACCCAGAGTTCGCCGCCGAACCAGGTCATCATCGGACTGGCATTGTTCCTGACCCTGTTTGTGATGAGTCCGGTGCTGGACAAGATTTACGTCGAAGCCTATCAACCCTTCTCCGCCAACAAGATCCAGATGGGTGAAGCGCTCGACAAGGCGGTAGCGCCCTTGAAAACCTTCATGATCAAGCAGACCCGCGAATCCGATCTGGCCCTGTATGTCAAGATGTCCAAGGGGCCGGAGCTGCAAGGGCCGGAAGATATTCCGCTGCGCATACTGGTGCCGGCCTTCATCACCAGCGAACTGAAAACCGCCTTCCAGATCAGCTTTGCCATCTTCATTCCCTTCCTGATCATCGACATGGTGGTTGCCAGCGTCTTGATGTCGATGGGGATGATGATGGTATCGCCGGCGATTGTGGCCTTGCCGTTCAAACTGATGCTGTTCGTCCTGGTTGATGGCTGGCAATTGCTGATCGGCTCGCTGGCGCAAAGTTTTTACTGAGGATTTTCCATGACTCCAGAAACCGTCATGACCATGGGCCGTCACGCGATTGAAATCACCTTGATGGTGGCGGCGCCGATGTTGCTGGTCGCACTGGGCATCGGCCTGATCGTCAGTATTTTCCAGGCCGCCACGCAAATCAATGAAACCACGCTGTCCTTCATTCCGAAACTGGTAGGTATTTTTCTCGCACTGGTTATTGCGGGGCCGTGGATGCTGACGGTACTGCTCGACTACATGCGTGAGACGTTCACCAATATCCCCCTGCTCGTCAGCTAAGTGCAGCGCCAGCTTTCCGGGTTTCGCATCATGTCGACATGATCTCTGTTACCAGCGCCGAATTACATACCTGGATTGCCTCTTTCCTGTGGCCGCTCACGCGCATCATCGGCCTGATTTCGGTCGCACCGCTCTTCGGCAACGTGAGCGTGCCGGCACGCGTGAAGATCAGCCTCGGCATCATGCTCGCATTGGTCATTGCACCTACCGTACCGGCTCTGCCGGCGATGGACCCGATGTCGCCTACCGGCCTGCTGATCCTGATGCAGCAATTGCTGATTGGCCTCACGATGGGTTTTGCAATGCGGATTGTGTTTGCCGGTGTGGAAATGGCAGGTGAAATCACCGGCATGACCATGGGCCTCGGCTTCGCCAGTTTTTTCGATCCGCAAACGCGCGCACGATCGTCGGCGATCAGCCAGTTTCTGGCGCTGCTCATACTGATGATTTATCTATCGACCAATCTGCATCTGGTCGTTCTCTCCACGCTGGCACAAAGCTTCGAGCTGCTGCCGATTTCAAGCAGCTTTGTTTCGGGAGAGGGATTATTCCAGATCGTCAAATGGGGCGGGCGTATTTTCAGTGCGGGGGTTCAGCTATCGCTGCCCATGGTTGCTGCACTGCTGATCACGAATATTGCGCTCGGCATTCTTACACGCGCTGCGCCGCAATTGAACATCTTCGGTATCGGCTTCCCGATCACCATCGGCGTCGGCTTCATCATGATCGCCATCGTCCTGCCTTATCTGATGAATCCGTTCATCAATTTGATGCAGGAAGGAATTGATGCGATGGGAAGAATTACTGTCGCGCTGGCGCCACTCAACTAAAACTAAAAGCGCGGATGGAATGAGTGACCGTGCATTGCAAGGCCACTCATTCATCAGGTCAGCATATTGAACAGGGACAGGCCGGAGATTTTGATAAACGACTGGCGTGCCGCTTCCAGTGTGTATTGCTGTTGCGTAAAGCGTGAATAAGCTTCTACCGGATCGATATCCTGCAAGGTGGAGAGCGTTTGCGAATATTGAATCTTCAGATCATCGCCAGCACTATCGAGTGAGTCGATTTCCTTGAGACGAGCACCAATCGACGTCCGTACCGACAGTATGTTATCCAGCGCGTTGTCGAGATTGACATTCGCCGCATTCAAGCCATTCGTCAGCCGGGTCTGGCCTAGTGGGCCTGCACCGGGAGCCATCAATGTATTGAGCAAATCGTCCAGCGTTTTGAATACGCTTTGATCCGTGCTTGGGCTGACATCGAATACATCGCCGTTGGCCGGCTTGCCGGCGATCTCGATACGCATGCCATCGAATGCAATCGCCTGCCCACTGACGTATGGATTCCCGGTCGACAGCGACAACGGTGGCGCGATCTGATTCACATCGTATGTTGTTGCACCCGTAGTCGGATCGACCGTAAATGCGATGCTGTAATTGCGGCCCGTCAATTGCGTCAGATCCGTTACTGCACCGGTGCCGACTGTACCGGTTCCTGTATTACCCGCTGCCGCACTGCTGACGAAACGCCCATTCCCGGTACGGTTATTTTCAAAAACCGAGTTGCCGGAATCGCTGGATGCCATTTGCCGTGCCGGGCCAACCTGCAGCATGCGCTGCCCCTGGTCGCCGTCATAGGATACGCCTGCCGTCGTTTTTGAAAACGGCGGACTGGAAGTTTGATAGCCGCCGAAAATATAATTTCCGGAGCCGTCGCGACTGTTTGCAAGTCCCAGCAATTCGTCATAGCGGCCACGCAATTCGTTGGCAAGAATTTGTCGCTGTTCATCCGCGAGCGAGCCATTGCCCGCATTCACTGAGAGCGTTTTCACATCCTGCAATAAGCGCGTAACGCTTTGCAGCACACTCTCTTCTTCCGACAATGCGCTTTTTGCATTGGAACGATTGGTGCCAAACTGGGCATTGATCGACAAGGCCTGATCCATGCCCAGAGCAGCTGCAGCAGCGACCGGATCATCGGACGGCGACAGAATGCGGCGATTAGTGGAAATCTGCTGCTGCGTTCTTGCCAGCGCCACTTGCAGATCACTGATCTTGCCGGAGCCCATTTCAAAAATTGTATTCGTGCTGATGCGCATGACCGCTTACCCCTATCGACCCAGAGAGATCAAAACATCGAACATATCGCTGACTGCCTGCATCACCTTGCCGGAAGCCTGATACGCCTGTTGATAACGCAGTAGATTCGTCGCTTCCTCATCCAGATTCACGCCGGACTCTGATTGCTGCGCCGTCTGTATCTGTTTCAGCAAGGTCGCTTCGGCTGCGCTGTTGGTTTGCATCTCACGCGTTTTATTGCCAACCAGGCTCACCACCTGGCTATAGGCGCTGTTATAGCTGGCGGTGCCGCCCTGCAAGACCTTCTTGGTTTGCAGCTCGCCCAAAGCCAGCATATTGCGATTGTCGCCGTCACCGTTCGTATTGGCTTTGATCGTAAAGGTATCGCCATTGACCGGTGCACCGGCTATTTCAATTTCCATCCCGTCAAACGAGATGGTGGAACCGGCTGTGTACGTTACCGGCGTGCCGGCAGGAAAAGTCGTCGCCACACCATTCGTGGTAACCGTAACCGCGACCGCCGGAAATCCTGTCAGGGTCGGCGGCACCGATGTTCCGTCGTAACTCAGCGTAACAGGTGTTGCGATATTCGCAGGGTTAAAACCCGAATTGACTTTGCCCAGGCTGATCGTGCCGTTGCCGGTATTGCCGGTCGGTGCAGCAGTACGAATCGGCGTGGCCGTTGCGATCGCACTCAAATCCTTGATCAGCACATTGAAATCCGAAGCACCGTTGACGGTCGGTTTCACTACGAATTCATCGCCGGCAACCATCGGACCTGTCAGCGAAAAACTCACGCCGTCTATCTCTAACGGGGTAGCTGGAGGGGTCGGAAAAGTGGCGCCTGAATAGACCGAGGTATTGTCGGGCAGGCGCGTTATCTTGTAGTCAGTTCCGTTGAAGGACACGCGATAGTCGTTGGTCGTCAATGCGTCGACATTGCTGATGCTGGCACTTAGCCCCGATCCAACTGAATTTTTGCTGCTGGGATTAACGAGAGGATCGGCCATTTTGAAAAAATCGCCTCCCATCGCACCGTTCAAATCCTGTCCCAGTTTGTGCTGCTCATTGAAAGTGGATGCCAGACCGATTGCAATCCGGCCGAGCGAGTTCCTCATCGCATCCAGCGTCTCGCTACGATACTGGAACAAGCCGCCCAGATTACCGCCGACTAAAGAACTTTCCGGCAAAATGACCGTCGTGCCACTTGCGATGTAGCCTACTTGCAGGCGCCCCGGATCGGTTGGCGAGTTCACGGTCGTCAGTTGCAACACATCGTTTCCCACCACCAGCGGCTGGCCGTTGCCGATGAAGATGCCGTAACCGCTTTCCTGCTTGACCACCGACACCTTGGTTTGCTTGGCCAGTTCCGAAACAATCAGGTCACGTTGATCGAGCAGATCGTTAGGCGGTTGTCCGGTGCCATTCTGCGCCTTGGAAATCGCCTCGTTCAACTGGGCGATCTGCTTGGCGTAGGCATTGATATTCGTTACGGCTGAACTGATTTCATTGTTGACGCCATCCTGCATGCCGCGCAATTGGCTGTCCATGCTCTGGAAACGTGCTGCCAGCGCCTGTGCTCCCGACAGCATGGCCTGGCGCGACGGCGCAGTACCCGGATTCGCCACCAGATCCTGTATACCCTTGAAGAAATCGGACAACACCGGCGTCAGCCCGGTGGTCGGGTCGGCGATCATGTTATTGATCTTGTTGATTTGTGCGTAATACGTTGCCAGCTGGCTGGCCGTGCCCTGGCCTGCAATTGCCTGCGAGCCGAGAAACTCGTTATAAACGCGCTGCACGGTTTCCACGGTGGTGCCGTTGCCGATAAAACCGTAACCGAAATTCTGTCCTCCCAGCGATGCCTGAATGACCAATTGCCGGCTGTAGCCCGGCGTCGCCTGGTTCGCGATATTGTGTCCTGTGGTGGCAAGCCCCGCCTGTGCTGCGGCAAGTCCACTCTGGGCGATGCTGAGAATATTGGCCATGGTTGTTCTTTAAACGCTATATCGATGTGTACGGCATGACGATGGAAAACTTGAGCGGAGCAACTTGAAACTTATGCAACATGCGCTTCCCCAGCACGCTGGAAACTCTGCTCAAGCCGATAGATTCTTGTTGATGATGTGCGTGAGTTTTGCCGCGTAATTGGGGTCAGTTGCATAACCGGCACGCTGCAAGCCTTGCGCAAAACCCTGTGCGTCACCAGCATTGGCCAGCACTTTTTCGTAACGCGGATTATTCTTCAGCAGCTTCGCGTAATCGCGGAACGAGTCTGCATAGGAATCGTAGGCACGGAATTTTTCCACCCGTTTTTGCGCTACACCGTTGACGTACTCGGTCGTTACTGCATCCACGGTCTTGCCTTTCCAGCCGCCGGTCGCCTTGATGCCGAACAGATTGTGACTACTGCTGCCATCTGCGGTGCGCATCACATGCTTGCCCCAGCCACTTTCCAGTGCGGCTTGCCCCAGCATGAATTTGGCAGGAATACCCGTGGTTTTGCTGGCTTCTTCTGCGTGCGCATTCAGCTTGTTCTGGAAGGCCTGCACATGTGCAGGTTGATCAGCGCTCGAAACTGCCGCCTCAGCAGCAGCCACAGCGCTACCGTTTCCCTCGTAGGCTGCAGCCAGTTTTGAATGCTGGCCGTAGATATCGCGTATCTGCGCTGCCTGCATCAAACCGATTTCGTTGCCGGCCGTTGCGTTGCTGCGCTCGTCGTTCATCGCGGCAGTATCGGCCGCCGCATTGTTGACGCTCAACTGACGTATCAATACTTCAGCCAGCCCTATGCCCTTGTTGGCCATGCTCTGACTCATTTGCTGATCCAGCATCGACGTATACATCTTGGTCTGCTGGTTATCGAACACGCCTTCCTGCGGCGTCGCTTCGCGCATGCTTTTCATGATCATGTTCATGAACAAGGCTTCAAACTGCTTGGCTGCAGCCTTCAGCGAATCAGGCGAATTCTGGCGTGCTGACTGCTTCAGCGATTCGATGCCCTTGGCATCGATCGCAAGCGAGCTGTTCGAGTTGTCGGCAGGCGTGATCATGCGTAATTAATCATCCGTAATTAAATGATTTCCAGTTCTGCACGCAGCGAACCGGAAGCTTTCATCGCTTGCAGGATGGCCAGCAAATCCTGCGGCGTCGCACCTATCGAGTTCAAGGCTTTAACGACATCTGCCAGCGACGTGGAATTTTTCAGCAGGATGACTTTGCCCGGATCCTTGCTGATTTCAATTTGCGATTGTTGCGCTACCACGGTCTGCCCACCGGAGAACGGTGCCGGCTGGCTGATGATAGGTTGAGTATTGATCGTGACCGACAGATTGCCGTGCGACACCGCGCAGGCATCCAGCGTCACCGCCTGATTCATCACGACCGAGCCGGTGCGTGCATTCATGATGACCTTGGCGCTGACCTGCGCCGGCGTCACATTGATGCTTTCCAGTGCGCCGAGGAAACTGACGCGCTCGTCGTTGCTCGCCGGAGCACGCACGCGAATGACGCGACCATCCTGCGCCGCTGCCGTTTGCGGGCCGAAGCGCGCATTGACTGCATCGACTACGCGACTGGCGGTGGAGAAATCGCTTTCTTTCAATTCAAGAAAAATTACGTCGCCCTGACCCAGCGAAGTCGCGACCGCACGCTCTACCGTCGCGCCGGCAGAAATCCGGCCCACGCTCAAATGATTGATCTGTGCCTTGCTGCCATTGGCTGCCGCACCTGCACCACCCACCACGACATTGCCCTGCGCCATCCCGTAAATCTGGCCGTCGGCACCTTTCAACGGCGTCATCAGCAAAGTACCGCCGCGCAGGCTTTTGGCATTGCCCATTGACGACACGGTAATGTCCAGCGTCTGGCCCGGTTGTGCAAATGCCGGCAGCGACGAGGTCACCATGACTGCCGCCACGTTCTTCAATTGCAGATTGGTGCCTTGCGGCAGATTGATGCCCATTTGCTGCATCATGCTGATCACGCTTTGCACGGTAAACGGCGTTTGTGTGGTTTGATCGCCGCTGCCGTCGAGACCGACGACCAGGCCGTAACCGATCAATTGATTCTGCCGCACGCCCTGGATGCTGGTCAGATCTTTCAGACGTTCGGCCTGCGATGCGAGCGGCATCAGCAGGCACGCCGAGCAGGCAAGCATCTGCAATGATTTTTTGAATACGGAAGATGGTTTGAGTACGGTTTTCATATGCTTTCCTGGTTGCCTCTTGCCGACATCAGAGAGGCAGTACGCTGAGGAAGAAACGCGCCAGCATCGATGCCACTTCGGCGCCATCGACTGTGCTGTTGGTGCGATATTCGATTTTTGCATCGGCCACCTGCGTGGACGAAACGATATTGCCGGAGTTGACGGTGCTCGGATCAATCACACCGGAGAAGCGAATGAACTCGGACCCCTTGTCGAGTGAAACCTGTTTTTCTCCTGCCACGATCAGATTGCCGTTCGACAGCACATCGATCACGGTCACTGTCATGGTGCTGATGAAGTTATTGCTGGAAGTGACCGCACCCTTGTCTTCATACTTGATTGCATTCGATCCGCTTGCGCTCAGACGATTGGTCAGGCTGCCCAGCAGTCCAAATATATTAGGCGCCGATGCGGTCACACTACCGGTCTTGCTGGCGGCACTGCCAGCCTGCTTGCCGGCCGAACTCTTCTCGTTGATGACGATCGTGATCGTGTCGCCAATCAGGCGTGCGCGTCTGTCTTCAAACATCGGGCGATAGGCCGCCGTCTGGAAAATCGCGCCATTGGCCGGTGGCGCAATCATGCTGGCCGCCTGCGGACGCGCCGTCAACGGTGTTTTCACGATCGTGTCCGGCGTCGAACAAGCAGAAAGCGCGGCGCTTGCCACCACGATCAATGCCATCAAAGAGTATTTCATTGCCATTCCTTTACACGCTATCCGAGCGATCACGCGTCTCGCTTAAATCTGCGTCAAACGTTGCAGCATCTGATCAGATGTGGTGATTGCCTTGCTGTTGATTTCGTATGCGCGTTGCGTCTGAATCATGCTGACCAGTTCTTCGACCACGTTGACGTTCGACGTTTCGACATAATTCTGCTTGAGCAAGCCGGCGCCGTTGCTGCCCGGTGTGTTGGTGTTCGCCGTACCGGATGCCGTGGTTTCCACGTACAGGTTTTCGCCACGGCTCATCAAGCCGGCCGGATTGATGAAGGTCGCCAGTTGCAGCGCGCCGACTTCGGTTGCTGCGGTCGTGCCCGACACCGTGACCGAGACGATACCGTCGCGACTGATCGTGATCGACGTAGCATTTTCCGGAATCGTGATGGCAGGCTGGATGGGAAAGCCGCTGGAAGTCACCATCTGGCCCTGATTGTCGGTCTGGAACGAACCGTCGCGCGTGTACGCTGTGGTGCCGTCCGGCATAAGAACCTGGAAGAAACCGTCGCCTTCAATCGCCAGATTCTTGGCGTTGCTGGTCAGTTGCAGATTGCCTTGCGTATGAATGCGTTCGGTCGCTACCGGACGCACACCGGTACCGAGCTGCAGGCCCGATGGCAATTCCGTCTGCTGCGAGGACGCGGCACCCGGCTGGCGTATCGTTTGATACAGCAGATCCTCGAACACGGCACGTGAACGCTTGAAACCGGTGGTGCTGACGTTGGCCAGGTTATTCGAGATGACGTCCATCTGCGTTTGCTGCGCATCCAGACCGGTTTTGGAAATCCATAGGGAACGTATCATTTTTTTCTCCGATGTCGGTTATCTAAAACCAGACGGTTGTTTCATTGTGCCTGCGCAGCCATTAACTCAAAGCGAGAAACTCGGTGGCTTTGGCAGCGTTACTCTCGGCATGCTTCAACATATTCATATGGAGTTCGAACTGTCTTGCCAGGCTGATCATGTTGACCATCGCATCGACAACATTGACGTTACTGCCCTCGACTGCGCCGCTGACCACACTCACATCTGCATCGGCCGCCACGTCCTCACCGTCCTTCGTAACGAACAAACCGTCGTCGGCACGCTTCAGATTGGCTTCGTCCGGATTGACCAGTTTGAGGCGGCCGACCTGTATCGTCTGGCCTGGCCTGCTGCCTGTTTCCACCGAAGAGATCGTGCCGTCCTTGCCGATTGTGATGTGCACATCCGGCGGAATGGAAATCGGCCCGCCATCGCCAAGCACATTCAGGCCAGATTGCGTTTGCAGCACACCGTTTTCATTGACTCTCAGGCTGCCGGCGCGCGTATATCCTTCGGTGCCGTCGGCACGCTCTACCGCCAGCCAGCCTTTTCCCTGGATCGCAACGTCAAGATCACGCCCGGTTTGCTGAAAAGGCCCGGCACGGAAATCGTTGCCTACCGTCGAGTCAACCACGAAGGTACGGGTCGGCAAAGCTGCATTGACAACCGGCACTGCACGGAAAGTATCGAGCTGCGCGCGAAAGCCGGTAGTCGAGACATTCGACAGATTGTGCGTAACCGTCGCCTGCTGCTCCAGAATCTGCTTGGCGCCGGTCATCGCGGTGTAAATCAGTCTATCCATTTCTTTCTCCTGTGATCAGTCGCATCAGCTTTGCAAACCAGCCGATACGACTGCCATCACTGCCTGCATTAGCGCAGGTTCACCAGCGTCTGCAGAATCTGATCCTGCGTCTTGATGGTTTGCGCATTGGCCTGATAGACGCGTTGCGCAGTAATCATGTTGACCAGTTCGGCGGTCAGATCGACGTTGGATTCTTCGATCCGCGACGACTGTACCGATCCGAGGCCGCTGCTGCCAGGTGTGCTGGTACGCGGAACGCCTGACTCGGCCGTTTCCACCCACTGATTGCCGCCAATATTCTGCAAGCCGTTTGGATTGGCAAAGCTGGACAGGATGACTTGTCCCAGCGTCTTCACCTGGCCGTTCGTATAACGACCGACGATGTCGCCGTTGCTCGACAGTGCAAAACCGGTCAGCGTGCCGGCGTAATAGCCGTTAGGCAGCTG
>NZ_JBEBPO010000021.1:0-31805 GCF_040395855.1 Herminiimonas fonticola
CCCACGTGCCCATGCGCGCAGGACGGGACTCGAAGCGCGTCATCGACACGCCATGTTTCGCCAGTGGTGCCAGCAGATTGTAGACCGCTCCGGACTTGTTCGGCACCGATAACACCAGCGAAGTTTGATCCTTGCCGCTGGCCGCAGTATGCAAACGACCGACTACCGCAAAACGCGTGCGATTATGCGGATCGTCCTGGATATGCGCCTTGACGACTTGCAGATTGTATTTTTGGCCCGCGATCTCGCTGGCAATGGCCGCCACCGTCGTATCTTCACCCGCCAGGCGTGCCGCTTCACCGTTGGAAGCGACAGCTCTTCGTTCGATATTCGGATAGTTCTGGTTAAGCCACACCTGGCATTGCGCCAATGCCTGCGAGTGCGCGCAAATACTGCTGATCCCGCTCATATTGCCGGAACGCGTCATCAGACTGTGATTCACCTGTATCGATACTTCGCCGCTGATTGTCAGTGTGGTCTGCAGCAGCAAATCGAGCGTGCGATTAATCACGCCTTCGGAAGAATTTTCAATCGGCACTACGCCAAAATCGGCAGTACCAGCTTCCGTCGCACGAAACACTTCATCGATGGATACGCACGGCATACCCTCGACCGCACGGCCAAATTGCTGATACACCGCCTGCTCGCTGAATGTTCCCGCAGGACCGAGATAAGCGACCGTGACGCGTTTTTCCAGCGCACGGCAAGCCGACATCACCTCACGAAAAACGGTTTGAATATCCGTATCGAGCAAAGGCCCGGGATTACGCTCCGCCACGCTGCGCAACACCTGTGCTTCGCGCTCCGGACGAAACACCGGCGCATTGGTTTCCGCCTTGACGTGACCGACTTCCTGCGCCACACGGGCACGCCGGTTGAGCAAATCGAGAATTTGCGCATCGATCGCATCGATTTGTTCACGCAGCGGTTTGAGCTTGTCGTCCGTCGTCATATATTTATTATGCAAGCACGTCAGATTTTGATTGGAATGAAAATCAACCGTATTTTTTCTCGAATGCCTTCATGAAATCGACCAGCGCCTGCACGCCTTCAATCGGCATTGCATTGTAAATCGATGCACGCATGCCGCCGACCGAACTATGGCCTTTCAACTGCACCAGATCGTTCTGCTCCGCTTCGGCCAGGAACTTCGCGTTCAAGGATGCGTCGCGCAGGAAGAATGGCACGTTCATGCGCGAACGATTCGCTGCCGGCACGTTATTGATATAAAAATCGGTCGAATCCAGATAATCGTAGGCCAGTTTCGCCTTGGCGATGTTAACTTTTTCCATCGCTGCAACACCACCCTGGCGCTTCATCCACTGGAAGGTCAGGCCCGCGATATAGATAGGATAGGTTGGTGGCGTGTTGAACATGGAGTCATGTTCGGCGACCAGTTTCCAGTCGAAAGCGGATGGACAGATAGGCAGTGCATGCCCAAGCATGTCATCGCGCACAATCACGATGGTCAAGCCTGCAGGGCCGATATTTTTTTGTGCGCCGGCGTAAATCACCGCGTACTTGGATACATCGATTTCACGCGACAGGATATTCGACGACATATCGGCCACCAGCGGCACATTGCCGACATCCGGTGTGTAATCGAACTCAACGCCGCCGATGGTTTCGTTCGTGCAGACATGCACATACGCTGCATCAGGTGTCAGTTTCCAGGTGTCGCGCGCAGGCACATACGTGAAGTTTTTGTCTTCCGATGAAGCTGCAATGTTCACATTTGCGTACTTGTGCGCTTCTTCAATGCTCTTGACCGACCAGTGACCGGTATTGACGAAATCAATGGTCGCAGGCTGCGACTTCCTGCCGACCAGATTCATCGGCACGATTGCGTTCTCGGCAATGGCGCCGCCCTGCATCAACAAAATCTTGTAGTTGTCGGGAATCGACATCAGGGAACGCAAATCATCCTTGGTGGTTGCCAGGATTTCAGTAAATTCGCGACCGCGATGGCTCATCTCCATTACTGACAAACCGCAGCCTCTCCAGTTTGCCATCTCATCCGCCGCCTGCTGGATTACCTCCTGTGGAATCGCAGCTGGTCCCGGCGAAAAGTTAAACACACGCTTCATTATTCTTCTTCCTCCGTACCGGATTGGTCTTCTTCAATATCTGATTCCAGAATACGTTGCAGACCACTCAGCTTGGTGCCGTCTTCGACAGCGATCAGCGTCACACCTTGCGTTGCGCGGCCCATTTCACGAATCTCTGCGACACGCGTGCGAATCAGTACGCCACCGGTCGTGATCAGCATGATTTCATCTGCTGCTTCCACCAGTGTCGCTGCCACCACTTTGCCGTTGCGTTCGCTGGTCTGAATCGCGATCATGCCTTTGGTACCGCGACCATGACGCGTGTATTCGGTGATCGGCGTACGTTTGCCGAAACCATTTTCAGTTGCCGTCAGGACCGACTGCTGCTCGTTCTCTGCCACCAGCAAGGCGATAACTTGCTGACCTTCCTCCAGATTCATGCCGCGTACGCCACGTGCAGTACGACCCATAGGACGCACATCGTTTTCATCAAAACGCACTGCCTTGCCGGAATCGGAGAACAGCATCACGTCGTGCTTGCCGTCGGTCAGCGCTGCACCGATCAGGAAATCGCCTTCATCCAGATCGACCGCGATAATGCCGGCCTTGCGTGGATTGCTGAAATCGCTGAGCGAAGTCTTTTTCACGGTACCGAGACTGGTCGACATGAAAATATAGCGATCTTCCGGGAAGGTGCGATTCTCGCCGGAGACCGGCAGGATCACGGTGATCTTTTCGCCATCCTGCAACGGGAACATGTTGACGATAGGCTTGCCGCGCGAGTTGCGCGAACCTTGCGGCACTTCCCATACCTTCAGCCAGTACATACGGCCGCGATTACTGAAGCACAGAATGTAGTCGTGGGTATTGGCGATGAACAGCTGGTCGATCCAGTCATCTTCCTTGGTTGCCATCGCCTGCTTGCCGCGGCCACCGCGTTTTTGCGCACGGTATTCGGTAATCGGCTGCGATTTCATGTAACCGGTATGCGACAGGGTCACAACCATATCCTGTGGCGTGATCAGATCTTCGGTGCCGAGATCGGTTGCATTCAATTCGATAGACGAACGACGCTCATCCTTGTTGCCGATGCCGTATTCATTTTTCGCTACGGTCAGCTCGTCGGTGATGATGACAGTGACGCGCTCAGGCTTGGCCAGGATGTCGAGCAGATCGGCGATCTGCGACATGACTTCCTTGTATTCATTGACGATCTTGTCCTGCTCCAGGCCGGTCAGGCGTTGCAGACGCATCTGCAGAATTTCCTGCGCCTGATCGTCGGACAGTTTGTACAAACCGTCAGTCTGGATACCGTAATGCGCAGGCAGGTTTTCCGGACGGAAGGCATTGACACCGCCGACGCCTTCTTCACCGGTACGTGCCAGCATTTCGCGCACCACGGATGAATCCCATGCACGCGACATCAAATCGACTTTTGCCACTGGCGGCGTAGGTGCTGCCTTGATGATCGCAATGAAATCGTCGATGTTCGCCAGCGCAACTGCCAGACCTTCCAGCACGTGACCACGTTCGCGCGCCTTGCGCAATTCAAATATCGTGCGGCGTGTCACCACTTCACGGCGATGCGACAGGAAGCATTCCAGCATCTGCTTCAGGTTCAGCAATTTAGGCTGACCATCAACCAGCGCCACCATGTTCATGCCGAAGGTGTCTTGCAACTGAGTCTGCTTGTACAGATTGTTCAGTACCACTTCCGGTACTTCATTACGCTTCAGTTCGATCACAACGCGCATACCCGACTTGTCGGATTCGTCGCGAATATCGGAAATACCGTCGAGCTTTTTGTCACGCACCAATTCGGCGATACGCTCCAGCAGCGACTTCTTGTTCACCTGATACGGCAGTTCGTCGACGATGATCGCCGAGCGGTTTTCCTTGCCGTATTCTTCGAAGTGCGTTTTTGCGCGCATCACGACGCGACCGCGACCGGTACGATAACCGTCGCGTACGCCTGACACGCCATAAATAATGCCGCCCGTCGGGAAATCCGGCGCCGGAATAATTTCGATCAGTTCATCGACCGTGGCCTCTGCATTGCGCAATACGTGCAAGGCGCCATCGATGACTTCAGTAATATTGTGCGGCGGGATATTCGTCGCCATACCAACCGCAATACCGGATGAACCGTTGATCAGCAAGTTCGGAATACGCGTCGGCAGCACCGACGGCTCTTTTTCCTTGCCGTCATAGTTAGGCACGAAATCGACAGTTTCCTTGTCCAGATCGGCCAGCAGTTCGCCGGCAATCTTGTCCAGGCGACACTCGGTGTAACGCATCGCCGCCGCGTTATCGCCGTCGATCGAACCGAAGTTACCCTGGCCGTCGACCAGCATGTAACGCAGCGAAAATGGCTGTGCCATCCGCACCAGCGTGTCGTAAATCGACGCGTCGCCGTGCGGGTGGTATTTACCCATGGTCTCACCGACCACGCGCGCGCATTTGACGAACGGGCGATTCCAGACATTGTTCATTTCATGCATCGCAAACAGAACCCGACGGTGCACCGGCTTCAAGCCGTCACGCACGTCAGGCAATGCGCGCCCCACGATGACGCTCATCGCGTAATCGAGGTAACTCTTGCGCATCTCTTCTTCAAGCGAAATCGGAATTGTTTCTTTAGCGAATTGATCCATTGGCTGTTCGTCTGGTCTTTGGCTAGGGTTTGATAATGAAAAATCGGCTGACTACTATTTCAATGCGGTCCCAATGCGATTCAAATCCGCATGGAATACACAGGAAATACGCACGATCCGGCAAATCGTAGATTTTAACACGGCAGAGGACTCTTCTCCTCGCTTTCGCCATCGCAGGAACTTTGCAAACGCTAAGTGCTGCTGCGACTGATTTTCAAGAAAATATGTTTAAATGCTGGCTGCTGAAATCTGCCTTGTTTCCCGAACATCATTCCACCACGAGAAAAACATGATTAACAAACTGGTCTTAGGTCTGCTAGTCGGCACCGCTTCAGCGTATGCTGCCGCACAAACCACCACAGACATCCAAGCCCCATCGAATCACTCCTACAATCAGGACAGTCGCGGCACCATCACGCGCAGCGGCTACGGTCTTTGCTGGCGCTCCGGCTTCTGGACCCCCGACGATGCCATTGCAGGATGCGATGGCGCTTTGACATCGCCCATCCCCAATCCAACCGCACCGGAAATGGCGAATAGCCTGGAAAAAGAAACACAATCGATGTCGTCAGCAGCAAAATCGTCTTGCAAGACCACTCTCACGCTCGCAAGCGATCAGACCTTCGCTTTTAACAAGGCCACACTAAACAAGGCCGCAAAACAGCAGATTGATCAAAAAGTTTTACCGATACTTGCGAAATGCAAGGGAATTGACGGCATTACGATCACCGGACATACCGATCATCTGGGCTCCAGCGAGTTCAACCAGACCTTGTCAGAAAAACGGGCGGCATCGGTTGCCGGCTATCTGAAGGCCAAAGGAATCAGCACCAAAATGAATGTACTCGGCGCCGGCGAAACCCAGGCCGTTAAATTGTGTGATGAAAAATTGCCGCACGCGAAACTCATTTCCTGCCTGGCACCCAATCGACGCGTCTTCATCGAAGTTCACGATCAACCCAAATAAAGATGTAGTTAATTTAATTAAAATTTCCTCAAAACATGAACGATTTTCATATCCAAAGGTCAATGTTTTGCAAAGAGAAATATTGCCCGGCAGGTCGTTGTATAAGCGCAACAATTTTAAAGAAATGGCAATCAACCGATTTAACAAGGTTCGCTGAAGCAGCTGCTGTGGCAAAATAGTAGCAAGTTAAACTATTGCATGCGAACAATAAGTTTCATGTGGTTGTTGAAGCGCGTGTTAGTATCCACATCCGATGTCATTCACGTAATTTGCGCAGTTTATCTGCGGATATCTCACTCGAGAGGAGAAAGAAATATGAATAAATTAGCAAAACTCGTCTTCGCTGCGTCCGCAGTCGTTGCAATGTCTGCACATGCCCAAACCGACATCAAAGCGAGCACTCCAAACAGCGCCTACGCTCAAGCCAGCAATGGCACGATCGTTCGTAGCGGAACTGGCTTGTGCTGGCACACTGGCTACTGGACTCCAGCTGATTCAGTTGCAGGTTGCGATGGCGCATTGGTAGCCGCAGCAGCTCCAGCTGCTGCAAAGCCTGCCGCAGCAGCTCCAGTACCTACTTCGGAAAAAGTCACGTTTGCAGCTGATGCATTCTTTGACTTCGACAAGGCAGTATTGAAGGCAGACGGCAAAGCCAAGCTTGACGATCTGGCATCCAAGCTCAAAGATTTGAACCTGGAAGTTATCATCGCTGTTGGTCATACCGACTCCGTTGGTTCCGATGCATACAACCAAAAACTGTCGATCCGTCGCGCAGAAGCTGTTAAAGGCTACCTGGTTGGCAAAGGTATCGATGCAAAACGCGTCTACACCGAAGGTAAAGGCGAAAAACAACCAGTTGCTACCAACAAAACAGCTGCTGGCCGCGCACAAAACCGTCGCGTAGAAATCGAAGTTGTCGGTACACGTAAATAATTCGTTTCATACGAATCAAAAACCCCGCTGCGGCGGGGTTTTTTTTCGCGCATCGATTAATCCATTTTTCAATTGGCGACATCAGCGCGCGCATCCCACTTTCCAGTTATCATTTAGCCCATGAATGCCGACCCTTTAGAACTGAAAAAATTTAGCGATCTGGCCCATCAATGGTGGGACCCCACATCGGAATTTCGTCCCCTGCATGAAATTAATCCATTGCGCCTTGAATGGATCAATAGCCGGGCCCCATTGGCAAGCAAAACGGTAATCGATATCGGTTGCGGCGGCGGCATTCTGGCCGAGTCGATGGCAAAAAAAGGCGCCAATGTAACGGGCATCGATCTATCCGAAAAAGCGCTGAAAGTCGCCGATCTGCACAGTCTGGAATCCGGTGTGCAGGTGCGCTATGAATTGATTGCAGCTGAAGACATGGCCGCGCGTGAGGCGGGCAAATTCGATATCGTTACCTGCATGGAAATGCTGGAACATGTGCCTGACCCTGCGTCCATCGTTGCCGCTGCGGCCAAACTTGCCAAACCTGGCGGGACAATATTTTTTTCAACCATCAATCGCAATCCAAAAGCATATCTGCACGCCGTGCTCGGCGCAGAATATCTGTTGCGACTGCTACCGAAAGGCACACACGATTACGCCAAGTTCATCACGCCAGCCGAACTTTCCCGGTTTGCACGCGAAGCTGGGCTAAACATCGAAAGTCTCAGGGGCATGGGTTTCAATCCGCTGACGAAAATCTATTCGCTTACGCATGACACCAGTGTCAATTATCTGGTTGCATGCAGCAAACCCGCCTGACTCCCAGCATCGGCGCAGCACGCTTATCGTCGTCTGTGCGATAAGCGTTGTTTACTTTTTCAACCTGCACATTGAATCCGCATGAAACTGCCTACTCCCCTCGCCATTTTGTTTGATCTCGACGGCACGCTTGCCGATACCGCACCTGATCTGGCAGGCGCAGTCAACCAATTGCGTGTGACTCGCGGCTTGGCACCTGCCGACTACGCACTGCTGCGTCCCGTCGCATCTGCCGGTGCACGCGGCTTGATAGGCGCTGCCTTCGGCATCACACCGCAAGATGCGGAATATGCAGAACTACGCGACAGTTTTTTGCACAACTATGCATCGGCAATCGCAGTCAATAGCCGCTTGTTTGAAGGCATCTCCGAATTGTTGTCAGGCTTGCAAGCGAAAAACATCGCTTGGGGCATCGTCACGAACAAGGCAGCACAACTGACCGATCAACTGGTGCCCCAGATCGGCCTGCACCATGCGGCCTGCGTCATTTCCGGCGATACCACCGCACACCCGAAACCGCACCCTGCACCCTTATTCGAGGCCGCCAAACGCATGGGTGTTCAGCCGGAACATTGCTGGTATGTCGGCGACGACCTGCGCGATATTCAAGCAGGCCAGGCTGCCGGCATGACAACCATCGCGGCTGCATGGGGCTATTGCGGCGAGGCTGCGCCCGCCACCTGGAATGCCGATGCGCTGGTCGATTCGCCGCAACAGCTATTCGATCTTCTGGATCGGCTATCCTGAGTTTGCCCCGGTATCAAGTCGGTCCGGCACAGTCAGCGGCATTCACATCAAACACTCTTGAATCAATAATGAAGTGCCCCATCTATTGCGTTACAATGGTGATGCTTGGGGGCGACCTGGTTTCGACGGGGGTTGCAAAGCAGCGCAGGGCATACCGAGGGCGGGCTACCTCGTAAATACAACCTGAAAAAACTTAACTGCAAACGATAACTCGTACGCACTAGCAGCTTAATTGCTGTTAGCTCTACAACACCTCGTCCCTGGGGTGGGCCCTTAAAAGCTGTAGAGTCATTTACAGGGACTCGTGTAATGCCGGGTTACTTGGCATCGCATTAAATAATAGGTAACTCGCTTGTACACAGCGTGCACGTCCGCGTTGTACCGGTTAAATCAAATGGCAGTGCTAAGTATGTAGAACTGTCTGTAGAGTACTTTCGGACGCGGGTTCGATTCCCGCCGCCTCCACCAATATTGAAAATCCCAACCTTGATCGGCTGGGATTTTTTTTGTCCCGCAAGATAGTATTTGCGTGATTTTGCACCCAAGGCATGCCCACTCCAGTTTCATCGACATATTCAGTTCCAAGACGGATAAGCCCATAAAATTAAGACTGTGATAACGCTCGTTCTGACCTGTTCAGGCAACATTCACGCATCAGTGCAGGCAACTGAAGCTGACCAACACTACAGCTAAACGCTGGCTTCCTGTACGGCATAAAAACCGGCAAGGCCTCAGGGCAATAGGCAAACGGCGTATATTCTTTCTCTGTGATAAAGACTGATGGCCCTGCAAGCGATCCGCCGAATGATGAGCGGCTTGTTCATGCAATAACGACAAAGGTACATGAACGATGCAATTGCGAGATGGATGGAACAGCTTGATCTCTCTGTTGAAAACGGAGCTGCGTCAGCTGGCAAAGGTCAATTCCAGTGATCGCCTGTGGCAAATGCCGTTCGCAGCCGCACTTTCTTCCGGCCTGCCCTTGCTGATCGGCGCCTATTTCAATCATCTGGAATTCGGCCTGGTTTCCTCGCTTGGCGGCATGGTGTTTTTGTACCTGCCGAGTACGCCGCTGCATCACCGCATGGTATCCATCATGGCTTGCGCATTTTCCATGTCGGCCTGCTATGCCTTCGGCGTCATGGCGCATTTTTTCCCGGTGCTGCTGGTACCGATACTCGTCTTCACCACAGTGCTAGTGACCATGCTTTGCCGTTTCTACGGCTTGGGGCCTCCAGGCAGTCTGTTTTTCATCATGGCCGCAGCGATAGGTGCGTACTCGCCGGTTGAATTCATCGATCTCCCACGGCAGGTAGGGCTGCTGACACTGGGATGCCTGCTGGCCTGCCTGATCGCGTTTTTCTACAGCATCTACATCTTGCGCCTGCGACCGGCTGAAGCAATACCTGCGCTGCCACCACCGACTTTTGATTTCATCGTTTTCGACTCATTGATCATAGGCGCCTTCGTCGGCATATCGCTGGCACTGGCGCAGGCCCTGCAACTGGAGAAAGCGTACTGGGTGCCTGTCAGCTGTCTCGCCGTCATTCAGGGACACACGCTGCGTGCAGTATGGAACAAGCAATTGCAGCGCATCGTCGGCACCAGCATCGGACTGCTGGTCGCCTGGTGCCTGCTTTTGCTGCCGCTGGAAAAATGGAGCATCTCGCTGATCATGATGATGCTGGCCTTCATCATTGAAATGGCAATCGTCCGGCATTATGGCTTTGCAGCGATTTTCATCACGCCGTTGACGATATTGCTGGCCGAGGCCACAACTTTGGGCAACGGTTCACCCTCGCTATTGATTCAGGCGCGCTTCTTCGACACGGTGCTCGGGTGTCTGGCCGGCTTCACTGGTGCTATCTGCCTGCACAGCCCACGCTTTCGCGATATTGTGGGGCGCCCAATACGTCGTTTGATTCCTGCCCGCTTTTTGTACTGAAGCTCAGACCTGCGGATATCGCACACCAAAACAGAGCAGACCTATAGGGCCCGTTTGATATGGATGCAACTTGCGGCCAATCAATGTTCAGAGCACAACCGACAAACGCTCCAGCCTCAGGCTGGCAGCATCAAGCATCACGGCGTACTCTTCCGAGCGGAAGAAGTTATATTCAACCACGCGCTGTAGTGCAATCTCATCATCCGGATAAGGCGCCGTCGCCGGATGACACATCATCAGCATGCCCGGCTGTGCCGCATCCAGCCAGGCCTTGAAGCACGCGCCGTAATCTTCCTGATCAAAGCCATACACACCGGCAAAACCGCGATTGCTCGCAATGCCTGCGGCCTGCAAGTCAGTCGCCAGCGACTGACCGCCAAGATATTTCAGTATCTGCGGTTTGCCGCGCCACGCAGGATTCGCCGGCACCGTATTACGCACCCATATGGGGTGGCCTGGATAACGTTGCTGGATCAGCTTCAGTACAATCCGGCGCACGCCCGGTAATTGATGCACATGCTGATGGCCATCGATAAAATCCGGCGGCTGGCCGAAGCCCGCTTCAAATGCATCAAGCTGCCGTTGCAACTCCTGCTCCACATGACGCAAATCGATAAGGCGCAGAAAGCTGCGCAAAATCACTGCGTGCAGGCTGGGTGCCGTACTGCCAAAACCTTCCGTCAGATTGAAGTGCAAACCGATATCGGCCTGTTCGCGAAAAGCGCGCAAGGCTGGTGCTGCCGCAGGCCAGCGTGGCGAGGTACTGAAGCAGCTGACCGCGCTGAGACGACCCAATGCGAGCAATTCAAGAATGCCGGCATCGATGCCCGGATTCTGCGCGTAATCGTCGGAGCACAGTGCGATCGGTGTCATGGTATTTCTCATGGTTGTACTGCGCGACGAAATGCCCATAGGCGGCTCAGCACATACGTCATCACGGCAACCGTGAATACGACAACCGCCAGCGCGATGTAATACCGCATGCCTGCATAATGCAGCAGCAGGTAAAACAATAATTCATTGGCACAGAATCCGAGCACGGCGACAAACAAAAAGCGTAGAAAAGATGAGTGCTGCGCTGCCTTATGTGCGGCCAGCGTATCGGCAAAGGTCCAGTGCCTGTGGCCGAAATAACTGACCCAGAACGCCACCGCAAAACCACCCACATTCGCCTGCAGCGGCGGGATGTACAACAGCTCGACCAGCGCAATCACGACCCAGTAATGTACCGCCGCCGCGATCAGCCCGACGATGCCGAAGCGCAGTACGCGCAACAGTTCAATCAGGCGCATGCGCACCCTTGTCTGTCGTCGTCAGCGGACCGTTATCGATATCATGCGCCACCACATACAAGGGGCGTTTTTTAACCTCGTCGTACACGCGTCCCATGTATTCGCCCAGCACGCCGATGGAAATCAGTTGAATGCCGGAGAAGAACATCAGGCCGGCAGCCAAGGTCGACCAGCCCGGCACATCATTGCCGAACAGGATGGCTTCGCCGGCAATCCAGAATGCATACAGAATCGCAATGATGGAAATCACCACACCTATGCCGCTCCATATGCGCAAAGGCAGTGTGGTGAACGCCGTGACACCGGCCAATGCGAGCCGGCTCAGGCTGCGATAACTGAAACTGGAAACACCGGTCGCACGCTCATTCGGCACAAACGGCAGGGCAATGCTGCTGAAACCTACCCACGCATACAAGCCCTTCATGAAACGATTACGCTCCGGCAGCTGGCGCAGGGCATGCACCACCTGCCTGTCCATCAAGCGGAAATCGCCGGCATTGCGCGGAATCGTGATCGGCGCGCCGGATTCCATCAAATGGTAAAACATGCCGGTACCCCAGCGCTTCAGACGCGACTCATTGCTGCGATCGCTGATCACGCCGTACACCATATCGATACCGCTCTGCCACAGTCGCACCATTTCCGGCAGCAGTTCCAGCGGATGCTGATAGTCGCCGTCCAGCAGGATCACCGCATCGCCCTGCGCCGCATCGATACCCGCTGACAATGCCGCTTCCTTGCCGAAATTACGCGAAAAGCTGATGTAGCGCAGCCCTGCTTCCTTCAGCAAAGGCGCCATCACCTCGTCCGTATTGTCCTTGCTGCCATCATTGACCACGATGATTTCATAGCGCGCGGCAAAGGTCGCAAGGGTTGCTCTCAAATCGCGCAAAAATGCCGCCAGATGCGCAGCCTCGTTGTATGCCGGAATCACGCAGGAAATCAGGGCATGATCCGGGCGATGTTTCGGCAGTGCGCTCAATGTCACCATGAAAACAACCTTTCTGGGCGGTGTGGCAGAGTCGGGTAAAACTCTGCGAGAATCAAGGATATGGGCATGGTTACAGGGTAAAAAGTTCGTAGGGCATTCAGGCCAACGATTATAATTCACCACTACCCTATACGATTGCCAAACCGG
Organism: Herminiimonas fonticola; assembly: GCF_040395855.1. Classification (GTDB taxonomy): domain Bacteria; phylum Pseudomonadota; class Gammaproteobacteria; order Burkholderiales; family Burkholderiaceae_D; genus Oxalicibacterium; species Oxalicibacterium fonticola_A. Next base: position 12,541 of record NZ_JBEBPO010000021.1, read on the forward strand.
AATTGTTTCGCTGTTCGACGTACATAACTTATCTCTATCCTTATCGATGATGCCAACCCAGCCACTTCAGCCCGCTACTTCGTCCGGCAAATTCACGCGACTGTTTTCTCCCAGCGCCGACAATATCGTGCCGCTGGTCATTCTGCTGTTATTGCTGCATCTGCTGTTGTGGAGCGTCTTCACCGGCCTCAGCCATCGCGCGCCGGACTGGGACAATATGGAAGAGCTGGTCTGGGCCAGCGGGCTGGAATGGGGATATTACAAGCATCCGCCGCTGCCTTCGTGGATATTGTACGGACTGGTATCGATTTTCGGCCGCCCGGTCTGGCTGACCTTTTTCACCGGCCAACTCAGTGTCGTGCTGTCCTTGTGGCTGGTCTGGAAGCTCGGCTGCGAAATGACCACGCAACGTCGTGCGCTGATCGCGACGCTGCTGGTGTCGCTGGTCGCCTACTTCACCGTACGTGGCGTGATGAATAACCACAACACGATGCAACTATGGTCGGTAGCCGGCGCGATCTGGATGTTTTACCGCGCTACCCGCTACGACAGCATGCGCGCCTGGGCCATGCTCGGCTTCTTTTGCGGCTGCGCCTTCCTGACTAAATACAGCGCGCTGATCCAGTTCTCTGCGTTCTTCCTGTACCTGCTGTTTACCGGCCATCTGCTGCGCGCCCGTACCTGGAAAGGCATCGCGCTGGCAACCGCAATCCTGGTGGCGATGGTGACGCCGCATCTGCTGTGGCTCAAACAGCAGGCAGCGGGCCCGATCGCCTACGCCGGCAGCGAGATGGTGCCGCAAGCAACTTACTGGCTGGAGTTGCAGGAATTATTCAGCTTTGCACTGACCAATCTGGGACGCATCGCTGCGATGATATTGGCGCTCGTCGTCATCGCCATCTGGGCGGCACGCCAGTACAAGCTGACGCCAAAATCTGCACGTCCGCCAACAATCGCCAGCGAACTGGCCGCCTCCGATCGTTTCTTCCTGCTGCTGGTCGGCCTGGCGCCGCTGGCGTTGACGATGATCGTGGCCGGTGCGATGAAAATTCCGCTGGCAGCACACTGGGCAACCACCTTCTTCATCCTGTTCGGCTTCTTCTCGTTCTGGTTTTTGCGCAGCAGCGATGACGCAGCGCTATTGCGCAAGACTGTGATCGTTGTAGTAGTGATGCAGGTGCTGGGTGCCGCCGGCTACGGCCTTGCACGCGGACCGCTGGCAGACAAATCCGGCCGCCCAAGCCGCGCCACCTTCCCCGGCGCAGAAGTGTCGCGTCAGGTACATGCCGCGTGGCAGGCAAACATGCAAACGCCTTTGCGACTGGTGGCATCCGATACCTGGCTGGGCGGCAATATCGCCACCCATATCGGCCCTCAGGTACAGGTATTGATCGACGGCGATTTCGGCAAATCGCCATGGGTAGATGAAGAGCGGGCCGACAAATGCGGAATGCTGGTGGCGATCAACCGCAGCAAAGTCAATCCGGATCAGGTCGATAACGAAGTGATCGCCCTGATGGCACAGAGTACACAGCACGGTACGCTGGAAATTCCGTGGACCAAAAAACCCGATGGCCCTACAGTCGTGGTCGAGTGGGGTATCATTCCGCCGCTGCCAGAGTGTGATGCAGCAGCGAAGTAAGCGCCACATTCAATACTCAAGTTAAACGCAGCGCCAGGTTTGGGTGTTTTCCGTCAGTTTTGATGGAAAACGCCGTTATCAAGGTTGCAGCCTTTGCCGCGTCCACTGCCCGTCTTTCTGCAAGGTATAGGCAATCCGATCGTGCAGACGCGAACGACGCCCCTGCCAGAATTCGACATATTCCGGCTTCAGGCGATAGCCGCCCCAATGCTGCGGTCGCGGTGTACTGTCGCCATGCTGCGCCTCTACTTTTGCATATTGCGCTTCCAGCGCCGCACGATCCGCAATCGGCGCGCTTTGCGCTGATGCAATGGCACTCAAACGGCTCTTGACCGGGCGGCTTTGAAAATACTGTTCACTTTCTTCTGCCGACACCCGCTCCACGCGCCCTTCGATACGCACTTCCCGTTCCAGTGCAATCCAGTGAAACAGCAGCGCGGCATATGGATTTTTTTCCAGCTCCCGACCTTTGCGGCTGTCGTAATTGGTAAACCACGTAAAGCCGCGCTGATCAAAATCCTTGATCAGTACGATGCGCGAAGACGGGCGACCGTTTTCGCCCACGGTGGAAAGACCCATTGCATTCGGTTCAGGCACTTCTGCATGCAGCGCCTCATCAAACCATTTTGCAAATTGAATTACGGGATCTGCAGCGGTGTCCGTTTCGGATAAATCGGCTTGCGTGTAATCGGTGCGTATATCTGCAATCGACATGAAATTTCTTCCTTTATGCATGAATGCCACGGCGCACGCGCATGGCGTTACCGAGTTGAATCATCTGATCCTGATTGAAAAGACGTTGCGCCATGGGCGTAATGAAGGATTCTTCTTTTTCCATATGCGCGGTATACATTTCGGTAAAGCACTGCACATTGTCAGCTGACAATTCAGCCGCTTCACCCGCGGCAATTTTTCTCAATTGAGGTGCCAGCGAAAACCATGCCGCCTCCATCTGCCTGTGTTCATCCAGTATCTGCTCGGCTACCCGATTCAATACTGCGAGATCGTCGCCTGCCGCCGCCGCGTGCAACATCGGCAATAAATCCTGCTCTTCATCGGCATGATGATGCGGCGCTGCGTTATCAAAATAGCGCAGCACGGCGCTGGCGGCCTGCTGCGCCTGCTCTGTCAATCCGGCAGCGGGCAAATGCACCAGCAGCTTTTGCATGGTGCTCAACTGCTTGCGTATGCGACCATGACAATGCTTGAGCACCTCGATCGGCTGATCGAAATCCGGTGCAGTATCGAACAACATATTCATTTAGTTACCCCACGTATTACCTGAAACAAGCCTACGGGATGCCGCACTTGCTTCATTTGATCCATCTCAACCATTCCCGAGAATACCGTAAATAATTCGCCGCTGTACACCGCCTGCAGCAACTGCGAAGAGATCTTGTTTTTCTGCCAAAGAAAACGATAGCAAGCAGATTTAAGCCGGTGTCCGTTAAAATGGCGGCATGAATTCTCAGCCTGCATCCCTCACTCCCGTCATTCCAGAAATCGATTTCGAGCGCCGTTTCGGCGGCATTGCACGTCTCTATGGCCCAGCCGCACTGACACGTTTTCGCGCCGCACATGTTTGTGTGGTCGGCGTAGGCGGCGTAGGCTCATGGGTGGTCGAAGCGCTGGCGCGCAGCGCCATCGGGCAGATCACGATGATCGACCTGGACAATCTGGCGGAATCCAACGTCAACCGGCAAATCCACGCATTGACCGACACGCTGGGCAAAGCCAAGGTAACTGCGCTGGCCGAACGCATAGAACAAATCAATCCGTATTGCGTAGTGACGGAAATCGAGGATTTTCTGACTGCCGACAATCTGGATGAAATGATAGGCGCGCACCACTACGACTACATCATCGATGCAATCGACAATGTACGCGCCAAAACAGCGCTGATTGCATATTGCCGCAAACATGGCTTGCCGCTGGTAACCATAGGCAGCGCAGGCGGGCAAATCGACCCGACAAAAATCGCCGTACTCGATCTGTGCCGCACCGAACAGGAACCGCTACTGGCCAAAGTGCGCAAGCGCCTGCGCGCCGAACACGGCTTCCCGCGCGGGACAAAAAACAAGTTCGGTATCGATGCCGTCTTCTCGACCGAACCGCTGCGCTTCCCGGAAAGCGAAGAAGCATGTGACATCGATAACGGCGCACAAGCCGGCATCACCGGCCTCAATTGCGCCGGCTTCGGTTCCGCGATGGTCGTCACCGCCTCCTTCGGGCTGGTCGCTGCGGCGCATGTATTGCGCAAGCTGGCGGCGGAAACCGAACTTGCCGCACCGGCAAATATAGCAGCACTATCCCCGCCTGCCTGAATCAAGGCACATCCGAACCCCGGACGTGAAAGGCTCTTGCGTGAAAACAAAATGGAGCCCGTGCAGGTTTTTTGAACCTTGCCTTTTCAATACAAAAAAGCGGCCAAGGCCGCTTTTTTGTATCTGTACCTGCATGCATCAGGACTTGCCGAATACTTCGTTCAACTGCTGCGTCACACGGATGAAGGTCGTCCGTTTCGTCAATTCCTTCAACTTGTGTGCGCCCACATACGTACACGCGGAGCGCACGCCGCCGAGAATCTCCTGCAAGGTATTGGCGACCGAGCCGCGATAGTCGACCAGTACCTCCTTGCCTTCCGCTGCGCGATATTCGGCCACGCCACCCGCATATTTTTCCATCGCGGCACGGCTGCTCATGCCATAGAAACGCTTGTATTTTTTCCCATCCCGCTCCACCACGTCACCGGCGCATTCATCGTGGCCAGCCAGCATGCCGCCCAGCATGATGAAATCCGCACCACCGCCGAATGCCTTGGCCAGATCGCCAGGCACCGCACAGCCGCCGTCGGCGCAAATCTGTCCTCCCAGCCCATGCGCGGCATCGGCACATTCGATCACCGCGGACAATTGCGGATAACCGACGCCCGTCATCTTGCGCGTGGTGCACACGGACCCCGGACCTATGCCGACCTTGACGATATCGGCACCGGCCAGAATCAGCTCTTCGGTGATATCGCCGGTCACGACATTGCCGGCCATGATGGTCAGATGCGGAAATTCCTTGCGCACCTTCTTGACGAAATTGATGAAACCTTCGGTATAGCCATTCGCCACATCGATGCAGACATATTCAATCGCATTGTCGAGCCCCGCCATCACCGCTATGAATTTATCGTAGTCAGATGGACTGATGCCCATCGAATAGAAAGCAGTAGAGGCGGGGTACGCGGACTCGCGCAGAGTCCGGAAAAAGGCGACTAGTTCATCAGTGGAATAGTGCTTGTGCAAAGCCGCCGACAACTGATGCGGCGCCAGCGCATGCGCCATCTCGATAGTGCCGGTGCTATCCATATTCGATGCAATGATGGGAATGCCTCGATATATTTGGCGCGAATGGTGAAAAATGAATTCACGCCGGATATCGACTTCCAGCCGCGACGTGAGTGTCGAGCGTTTGGGACGTATCAGTACATCCTTGAAGTCCAGCTTGACCGATTCTTCAATATGCATAAGGCCTCCATGACGGCATACCTTACTTCAGAAAATCAGGACATATCCGCTCTGATTTTGTCGCGAAAGGTTTGCCGGAATTTAGCCACCTTGGGCGCCACAATAAATGCGCAATAACCCTGCAATGGATTTTGCCGGAAATAATTCTGATGATAATCCTCGGCCTTGTAATACGTTTCAGCCGGGCTCAGTTCCGTCACGATAGACGCGTCCCATACATTCGCCATTTCCGCCATGACATGCCTGGCCATGTCCTGTTGCTCAGGCGTATGGTAATAAATCACCGAGCGATATTGCGTACCGACGTCGTTACCCTGACGATTCAGCGTAGTGGGATCGTGGATGGTGAAAAACACTTCGAGAATTTCGCGGAAGCTGACGACGGCAGGATCGAAAGTCAAACGCACCACTTCCGCATGACCGGTCGTGCCTTCGCAAATTTGTTCGTAACTGGGATTGGCAACCTGGCCACCGGTATAACCGGATTCGATTGCAGTGATGCCTTTCATCTGCTGAAAGACGGCTTCCGTACACCAAAAACATCCGCCGCCCAGTGTTGCGATTTCCGTTGCCATACCATTGCTCCGTTAGTAAATGCCGTGACTGTATGCCATGACTTTAGCGCAAAGCGATAAGCGTGCATAGGAAACTGAAAGCGAATAGCTTCTCAACAACAGCTGCGTCCATCGCAGCTACCCGCTATCGCACACTCATCATCAGCGAAAAAGAATGGTGCCGCCGGCAACCAATACAGGCAAAACCTGCGGGGCAAAAATATCCTTGTCGAACAAGGCGTCTGCAATCCTGAATGTGCGTGTGGCATCGGCCGATGCGGCGCTTGTCAGCTGATGCAGACTTTGCTCTTTCTCTTGCAGCACATGGTCTTTTTCGATAAGCAGTGAAAGCAGGCTGGGCTGCTGCACATCTTCCGTCACCGGCGGTGTATGGTGACAACGCGTCGCGATCAGCGACGACAAGTTCGCCACCACAGATGCCGCAGGCGGCACGTCGAATATCGTTTCATCGTCGTGCAGCAATAGCGCGGCGGGAATTTTCTGCAGGATGGCGCTGCTGTCCTGCTGCAGCGACGCATGTTCCAGCGGCAGCAGTTTTGCACCGCAACGCGCGACTGCAATATAGAGCATCAATGCATCCTGATGTCCCTGCCCCCAATATACGACCGTATCGCCGGGCTTGACGTGCCATTCATCCTTCAGGCGCGCGGTGGCGCGCTCGATGCGCGACCAGAATTTTCTATATGTGACGATACGGCGACTGGAGCGCGAAGCGATGGCATTCGGTTGCGTCGCGACATGCTGGCGCAGAATATTAAAAAGATTCATGTACAGGGATTCTCCTCAAACCTGATTCTACGTAATAAGCGCATCGGCAATGCGGCGTTTCGCCATCAATGCCTGTTTTTTCGGCATAATGATTGAAATTCCATGGATCACCGATGTCTATCTCTTCTTCACACAAAGCAGCACCTGTATTTGATGCACGCCATTTTCGCGATGCATTGTCGCAATTCGCCACCGGCGTCACCATCATCACGACACGTCTGGAAGATGGCACCTTTCTAGGCTTGACGGCCAGTTCCTTCAATTCCGTTTCACTCAATCCGCCGCTGGTGCTGTGGAGCCTGGCGCAAACCGCCAACAGCCTGCCTGTTTTCACCGGCAATTCGCACTATGTGATCAACATTCTGGCCGCCGATCAGGCTGAATTGGCCAATCGTTTTGCGCGACCCAGCAAGAATCGTTTTGCCGGCGTGGATTTCACGCTGTCGCCGACCGGCTTGCCGATTCTATCCGGCGTTGCTGCATGGTTTGAATGCCATAACCGCAGCCGCTATCCGGAAGGCGACCACGTTATTTTTGTCGGCGAAGTGGAATCCTGCGATGTATCGCCGCAAGAACCGCTGGTGTTCCACGGCGGACGTTTCATGGCGAGTAAATTGCTGTAAATCTGTTTCAGCCGGACCGGCTGCGCATCAATCCTGCAGCAACTTCAACAGTATCCCCGACGAATCGTGCGCCGCGCGGCGCAACCTGTCGTTGACGCCGTTCCATCCATCATCGTCCGGCGGCGCTTCCACCATGATGACATCGGCATGTGCGTCGTCCATCGCACGCAAGGCAGCGTACAAGTCATGCGCATACAAGGCCGGCTGGGCAGGCAGGCCTATGCTTGCCGCCAGCGGTACTGTGGCTGTGAAAGAGTGATGCATCAGCGCGATGCGTTTGCCATGCGCATGCAATTGCTGCAGCACTGCATGCATCTGCTCGTGCGGCAGCAAGACTACCGGCGTATGCGGTGCGTAATGCGATTCCAGCGTACCGGAAGCGCGCGGTGCAGCAGCATCCGGCAGCAAGGGTGCAACCCCCAGCACAGCAGCAATCTGCGCTGCACTGATATGACCAGGACGCAGCAACACTGCATGGCCGCGCGACATGTCAACGATCGTCGATTCGATCCCGACATCACTTTGCCCGCCATCCAGCACGCAGGTCAGCAAGCCATTCGTATCGTCGCCAAATTCATCGCGCACATGCTGAGCCGTGGTCGGACTGACGTGGCCGAACTTATTGGCTGAAGGCGCAGCAACACCGCCCTTGCCCTGTTTGAAATTGCGCAGCAAGGCTTGTGCTACCGGATGCGAGGGACAACGCAAACCGATCGAATCCTGGCCACCAGCCACCGTGTCGGGAATATGTGTCGCCCGCTTGAGTATCAGCGTCAGCGGACCGGGCCAGAATGCGGCGATCAATTGATGCGCCTGCGGCGAAACATCCTTCGCCCAGTAGCCAATGTCGGCTTCCGGCGCCAGATGCACGATCACAGGATGATTCGAGGGACGGCCTTTGGCTTGATAGATTTTCGCGACCGCCAGCGGATTTTCTGCATCCGCACCGAGTCCGTACACAGTCTCGGTGGGAAAGGCGACCAGTTCGCCGCGCTCCAGACGGCGCGCAGCATCTGCTATCGCCGATAGATCCAATGATTCAGGCATCGCCGGTTTATTCCAGATTCAAGGCTGAATGCCAAGTATCGTGCAGGCTTGGCGCAAATTGGCTTGCGCTTCTGCCACCGTCGCGGCGACGAAAGTGATATGGCCCATTTTTCGTGCACGACGCGCCGTATCTTTCCCGTACAAATGAAGATTGGCACCCGGCAAGGCCAGCACCTGATCCCACGCCGGTTCGCGTACTTCATCGGAATCGCCGACAAACCAGATGTCGCCCAGAATATTCAACATCGCTGCTGCCGAATGCTGATGCACGTCGCCCAGGGGCAGGCGCGCCATCGCACGGGCCTGTTGCGCAAACTGGCTGGTGACGCAGGCATCTATCGTGTAGTGACCGCTGTTATGCGGACGTGGCGCCATTTCATTGACGACCAGCGAACCGTCCGTGAGCACAAAAAACTCTATGCACAACACGCCGACATAGCCCATCTGTTCAATCACGGCCAGCGTCGCTGCCTGTGCCTTCTCGGCAGATTCCTTGCCGATGTTCGGACCCGGTACCGTGGTGGTAAACAGGATGCCGTCTCTATGCACGTTTTCTGCAATCGGATACACCACCGCCTTGCCGTCGGCACCGCGTGCCGCCAATACGGAAATCTCGTAAGCCAGCGGCAGCATTTTTTCCAGCACGCAGGCGACGCCGTTCATGGCGCCATAAGCGGCATGCAATTCAGCACGCGTCTTGACGCGCACCTGGCCCTTGCCGTCGTAACCCATGCGTACGGTTTTCAAAATGCCCGGCAATAAATCGTCAGGCACTGCATCGATATCGGCAGCCGAATTGATTTCCTTGTGCGAGGCAGGGAAGACGCCGGAAGTAATCGCACATTCGATGAAGAAACGCTTTTCCGCCATGCGGTCCTGCGCGATGGAAACGCACGATGCCGATGGCGCAACGAAGGTGCTCTCGGCCAGAAAGGCAAGGCTCTTTGCCGACACATTTTCAAATTCGGTGGTCACTGCCGCGCATTGCGCTGCCAGCTTGCTCAGCGCTTCAGCATCGGTGTAGTCGGCGCTATGCAATTGATCGGCAGCATGGCCGGCCGGACAATCGAGTGCCGGCTCCAGCACTGCCACCTTGAAACCCATTTGCTGCGCAGCGTGCGCGAACATGCGGCCCAACTGGCCGCCGCCCATCACGCCCAGCCAGGTTCCGGCTGCGGCAGGATTCAAAGGGGAAAGTTCATTCTTGCTCATACGGGTAATTTCATTTCTACAGCGATTTGCGTTTGCTTGACGCGGAATTGTTCGAGACTGGCAGCCAGTTTGTCGTCGGTGGTAGCGAGTATCGCAATCGCTGCCAGCGCAGCATTTGCAGCTCCCGCTTCGCCGATGGCGAAAGTGGAAACCGGAATGCCCTTGGGCATTTGCACGATGGACAGCAGCGAATCTTCGCCGCGCAGATATTTGGAAGGCACCGGCACGCCCAGAATCGGCACAATGGTTTTGGCCGCCAGCATGCCAGGCAGATGTGCCGCGCCGCCAGCGCCGGCGATGATGGCGCGTACGCCGCGCGCACGTGCCGACTCGGCGTAGGCAAACATCTGATCCGGCATGCGATGCGCAGAAATCACCTGCGCTTCATGTGCGACACCGAACTCTTTGAGGATCGCGACTGCATGCTGCATCACATCCCAGTCGGATGAAGATCCCATCACCACGCCTACCAAAGGTGCATTTGCCATATCAGCCTTTCAGGTTTTCACCAGTCAAACGGGTCAGTGCTTCGCGATACTTGGCACCGGTTTTTTCAATGACATCGGCCGGCAGGGTTGGTGCAGGCGCAGTCTTTTTCCACTCGGTCAGGGTTTCCAGATAATCACGCACGAACTGCTTGTCGAACGATGGCGGCGAAATGCCGGTCGCATACGAATCGGCAGGCCAGAAACGCGATGAATCGGCAGTCAATACTTCATCCATCAGATGCAGGGTACCGTCTTTGTCCAGACCGAACTCGAACTTGGTGTCGGCGATGATGATGCCGCGCGTGGCCGCATAATCGGCAGCGGTTTTGTACAGCTTGATGCTGACGTCGCGGATCTTGTTGGCCAGTTCCTTGCCGATACGTTGTTCCATTTCGGCGAATGTGATGTTTTCATCGTGCTCGCCCATTTCGGCTTTGGCAGCAGGAGTGAAAATCGGCTCAGCAAGCTTCTCCGCCTGTTTCAAACCCGCCGGCAATTGCACGCCGCAGACGGCGCCGGTCTTCTGATAATCGCTCCAGCCGGAACCGATCAGGTAACCGCGCACCACCGCTTCCACCAGTATCGGTTGCAAACGTTTGGCAACGACGGCGCGATTCTTGACCTGCGCCACTTCATCTGGCGCCACCACCGATTCAGGCGCGATACCGGTCAGGTGATTCGGCACGATGTCCTTCAATTTTTCAAACCAGAAATCGGACATCTGGTTCAAAACCTGCCCTTTTTGCGGAATAGGCTCATTCATCACGACGTCGAACGCCGACAGGCGATCGCTGGTGACGATCAAAATCTTGTCGTCGCCTACGGCATAATTTTCGCGAACCTTGCCGCGGCCGAGTAATGGCAGTGAAGTAATGGTGGACTGATACAGACTGGTCATGATGTTTCCATAAATCTGAAACGGCGATTACTGGAATCGCCGATACGTGGTTGCACTACTGAATATGCTTGCTGATGAATTGCCTGCTGAAGAAGCTGCCTGCTAATCCTTACTGCACGATTTGCGCGAACTCGCCATTCTTGTACTTCTCGGCGATTTTATCCAGTGGCAGCGGTTTGATTTTTGCCGCCTGACCTTCGCAACCGAAGGCGAGGAAACGTGCCTTGCACACTTGTTTCGCCGCTTCCTTGGCCGGTTTCAGGTAATCGCGCGGATCGAACTTGGATGGATTTTCAATCAGGTAACGGCGAATCGCGCCGGTCATGGCGAGACGGATATCGGTATCGATATTGATCTTGCGCACGCCGTTCTTGATGCCTTCCTGAATTTCTTCCACCGGCACGCCGTAGGTTTCTTTCATGTCGCCGCCGAACTCGCGGATTTCCGCCAGCAGTTCCTGAGGTACCGATGAAGAACCGTGCATCACCAGATGCGTGTTTGGAATACGCACGTGAATTTCGCGTATGCGTTCAATCGCCAGGATGTCGCCGGTTGGCTTTTTGGTGAATTTATACGCACCGTGCGAAGTACCGATCGCGATTGCCAGTGCGTCGCATTGCGTCTGCTTGACGAAATCGGCCGCCTGCTCGACGTCAGTCAGCAACTGCTCGCGCGTCATCTTGCCGTCGGCACCGTGACCGTCTTCCTTGTCGCCCATCATGGTTTCCAGCGAGCCGAGCACGCCCAGTTCCGCTTCTACCGTGACGCCGATTGCGTGCGAAAACTCGACCACCTTGCGCGACACTTCGACGTTGTATTCGTAGCTGGCCACCGACTTGCCGTCCGCATTGAGCGAACCGTCCATCATCACCGAGGTGAAGCCGGAACGAATTGCCGCCATGCAGACCGCCGGCGTCTGGCCGTGATCCTGATGCATGACAACCGGAATATGCGGATAGGCTTCCACCGCTGCCGCGATCAAATGACGCAGGAAAGGTTCGCCCGCATATTTGCGTGCGCCGGCCGAAGCCTGCATGATCACCGGCGCGCCGACTTCATTCGCCGCTTCCATGATGGCTGTTACCTGCTCCAGATTATTGACGTTGAACGCTGGCAGACCGTAGCCGTTTTCAGCCGCGTGGTCGAGCAATTGACGCATGGATACGAGAGGCATGGTAATTCTCCAAAAACAGTAAATGTGGGTTGGTCGAACTGACGATTCCTGCAGACGCTGCGCGCTTGCCCAGCAACGGCTTCTGCATTCATCGTCTATACGACAAATTGGTTTTCAATAATCGGTACTACGTTTTCAAGCGATAGGATTGCGTCTTAACTGGTGGCGCGTTGTTCAAGAATCTCGACCGCCGGCAAGGTTTTTCCCTCGAGGAATTCAAGGAAAGCACCGCCACCGGTCGAGATGTAGCCTATCTTGTCTGCGATATCGTACTTGGCAATCGCTGCCAGCGTATCGCCACCGCCCGCCACTGAAAAGCCCCTTGATTCTGCAATCGCATGCGCCAGTGTTTTGGTACCGTTGGCAAACTGGTCAAATTCGAATACGCCGACCGGGCCGTTCCAGACGATGGTGCCGGCTTGCGCGATCTGCGCAGCCAGCATGTTCGCTGTTTTCGGGCCGATATCCAGAATCATGTCGTCATCGGCCACGTCTGCCACGTCTTTCACAATTGCGGCAGCAGTTGGCGAAAATTCCTTCGCGCAAACAACATCAACAGGAATAGGTACCGAAGCGCCACGTTTGGCCATCATATCCATGATTGCTTTCGCGTCACCCACCAGATCCGCTTCCGCCAGCGATTTGCCGATCTTCAAACCGGCTGCCAGCATGAAGGTATTGGCAATACCGCCACCGACAATCAGATTATCCACCTTGTCGGCCAGCGTTTTCAAAATGGTCAGCTTGGTCGATACCTTGGAGCCGGCGACAATTGCCACCAGCGGACTGGCCGGTTGGTGCAAGGCCTTGCCCAAGGCGTCCAGCTCGGCAGCCAGCAAAGGGCCGGCGCAGGCGACAGCCGCATATTTGGCAATGCCATGCGTGGTCGCCTCGGCGCGATGCGCAGTGCCGAATGCATCGTTCACATAGACATCGCACAATGCGGCAATTTTTTTGGCCAGCACATCGTCGTTCTTTTTCTCGCCTTTGTTGACACGGCAATTTTCCAGCAGGACGACCTGGCCCGGCACAACATGCACACCGTCCACCCAGTTCTGCTTCAATTCAACCGGCTGGCCGAGCAATTCGCTCAGACGCTGTGCAATCGGTGCCAGCGTATCAGCCGGCTTGAACTCGCCTTCGACCGGACGCCCCAGATGGGAAGTCACCATCACGGCAGCACCCGCCTGCAGCGCCTGCTGAATCGCCGGCACTGAAGCGCGTATGCGCGTGTCTTCGGTAATATTGCCCTGGCCGTCTTGCGGCACATTGAGATCGGCACGGATAAATACGCGCTTGCCCTTCAGTTCACTACGCGCGATCAAATCGCTCAATCTTTTGAATTGCATGAGTAATCGTTGTCAGGTTGGACGAAAGACCGCTATTTTACCGCACCGGATGGCGCAAAACCCTTGGCTTCACGCCAATGTTCAGTGCGGAAAAAGCGGAAAGAGAGGAAATTGCCGGTTTGACCATCAAATTTGATCAAGCGGCAAAGTCATCGCTTAGAAGGCCGCATTCCAAATAGATTCATTTTTGATACGAAAAAAATGACGGCAGACCGGATAAAATCGCACTATTCGGTGCTGCAGACTGCGGATGGTTTTTCCGCTCCGGCCGAATCCGTTAAAATCGAAGTCTCGTAAATTTACTGGAGATATCAACATGTCGATGGCTGATCGCGATGGAAAAATCTGGAAAGATGGTCGATTAATCGACTGGCGCGATGCAACTGTGCACGTGCTGACCCATTCGCTGCACTACGGCATGGCGGTATTTGAAGGCGTGCGCGCCTATAAAACTGCACAAGGCACCGCGATCTTCCGCCTGCGCGAACACACCGAACGCCTGTTCAATTCGGCAAAAATTTTTCAGCTGAATATACCCTTCGATCAGGAAACGATCGTGCAGGCACAACTGCAAGTGGTACGCGAGAACAAGCTGGAGAGCTGCTATCTGCGCCCATTGGTCTGGATCGGCGATGAAAAACTCGGCATCTCCGCCAAAGGCAATAAAATTCATGTCGCCATCGCCGCCTGGCCGTGGGGCGCATATCTGGGCGAAGACGGCATCAACAAAGGCATACGCGTCAAAACCTCATCCTTCAGCCGCCATCACGTCAACGTTTCGCTGGTGCGCGCCAAGGCATCCGGCTATTACATCAACTCGATCCTGGCCAATCAGGAAGCGCTGGCCGACGGTTACGACGAAGCGCTGCTGCTGGATACAGACGGTTATGTGTCGGAAGGTTCGGGCGAAAACGTTTTCATCGTCAAAAAGGGCAAGATTTACACGCCCGACCTGGCATCCTGCCTCGACGGCATCACGCGCGACTCAGTGCTCACGATGGCGCGCGACCTCGATATTGAAGTCGTGGAAAAACGCATTACCCGCGACGAAGTGTATTGCGCCGACGAAGCATTCTTTACCGGCACCGCAGCCGAAATCACGCCCATACGCGAACTCGACAATCGCGCCATCGGCGATGGCAAGCGCGGCCCGATTACCGAAAAACTGCAGGCTCTGTTTTTCGATGTAGTCGCCGGCCGCGCGCCACAATACAATCACTGGCTGACGATCGTCTGATCGCCGGCAGCGGGCGCCATTATTCTCTATACGAGCGCCCGGCTTCCCTTTACTATCTGCAGCAAACTCGATCCACTTAACTCAATTAATCAAGCAATTCGGAGAATGAAATGACACAAGCAACGCCCAACGCGTCCGCAATCGAACTCGACGGCAAGGATTTGCCAGCCTACTGCCCCAACCCGGCAATGCCGGCCTGGAGCTCGCATCCACGCGTATTCCTCGAATTTTCACACGGCGAAGCGAAATGTCCGTATTGCGGCACCGTCTATCGCCTGAAACCCGGCGCAGTCGTACACGGCCACTGATAGACCATCATGCCAAAAATACGCAAACAGTTCGGCACGGCAGACGACATCGAAAACGCCTTGTACGACGCAATCGGCCGCGCCGACCTGGAAGCGTTGATGGAATTATGGGCAGACGATGAAGAAATCGTCTGCATTCATCCCGATGGCACGCGACTGATCGGTTATGCCGCGATCCGTGCCTCGTGGGAAGAAATTTTCACGCGTGGCGGCGTGCACATACGCCCGCTGCAATTGCATGCCTCGCAAAATATGATGAGCGCGGTACACAATCTGATCGAAGCCGTATTTACGACAGAGGGTGCGCAACGCGACGTGCATATCCTGGCAACCAATGTCTATACGAAAACTCCACTCGGCTGGCGCCTCGTCCTGCATCATGCATCGACGGCACCCGGCAAGGCAAAATCGGAGCTGGCGGCCAATAATGTGCTGCATTGATGGTTGATGTGGGCAGACCTTTATACAAAATTTCGTTTGCCATGCATGCACGTATCGTGCGCTGCTGCATGGCACACGCTTCCTGACATTCCTGCTCCATCTCACTTCACGCCACGATTGCCTCGATGATCTACCCCGCTCCATGCTGGCTGCCCGGCGGCCATCTGCAAACCATCTACCCTGCAAAATGCATAGTCAAACCGGCGGTCGCTTACCGGCGTGAACGATGGGATACGGCGGATGGCGATTTCATCGATCTGGATTTTGTCGACGGCAAAACGGGACAGCCATTCATCGTGATGTTCCATGGCCTGGAAGGTTCATCTGACAGCCATTACGCACGCGCATTGATGGCGCACATTGCAGGCCTGGGATGGTCGGGGGCGGTGGTGCATTTTCGCGGCTGCTCGGGCGAGCTGAACCACGCCCCGCGCTTTTATCATTCCGGCGATGCCAGGGAAATCGACTGGATATTGCGACGTCTGGCACCGCATGCCCGCACACGTGGCGCCGGCAAATTTTATGCGGTCGGCGTCTCGCTGGGCGGCAACGCGCTATTGCGCTGGCTGGGCGAATCGCAACATCAGGCGGAGATTGTCGATGCCGCCTGCGCGATCTCCGCTCCGCTCGATCTGGCCGGCGGCGGCGCAGCCTTGTCGCGCGGCTTCAACATGCTGTACACCCGCATTTTTCTGCAAACCCTGAAACCGAAATGTCTGGATAAACTCAAACAGTTTCCCGGCTTGTTCGATCGCGATGCGATGATGAATGCACGCGATCTGTATGCATTCGATAATGTCGTCACCGCCCCTTTGCATGGTTATCTGAACACCGATGATTACTGGCACCGCGCCAGTGCCAAATACGTACTCGACGACATCACGGTGCCGACGCTGGTATTAAATGCACGCAACGATCCTTTTTTGCCGGCGCAGTATTTGCCTGCGAGCGCGGCAGCGGCCATCACGCTGGAACAACCTGCGCACGGCGGCCATGTCGGTTTTACCATCGGCGCACCTTTCGGCAAGTTGAACTGGTTGCCGCAGCGCATGGTGAGTTTTCTGCAAACCGCCTGATTGAGGATGCGAGATGGATGAGATCGTTACGCAAGCGCTGGCAAAATGGCCGAATGTCCCGCACTGCTACGGCTGGCTGGCACTCGATGCGCGCGGCAACTGGCGCATGCGTAATGAACATGCGCAAACGCACAAGCTGCCCGGCGACAGAATCACGCATCCGGCCCTGACCGGTTTCATTAATCGCAATTACACCCACGATGCACAAGGCCGCTGGTATTTCCAGAACGGGCCGCAACGTGTGTATGTCGCGCTGGAAGTCGCCCCCTACATTGCGCATACCGAGCCGGCAGCCGGCTTCGTACTGCAAACCGGTGAGCACATGTCCACTATCACGGCAGGCTGGCTCAGCGAACAGGGAAGATTATTTCTGCAGGGCGATGGAAAATTTGCCTTGCTGGATGACCGCGACATGGCGCAATGCCTGAACGATTTGAGCTTGAATGAGCGGCCCGTCACTGACGAACAATTGCTACTGTGGCTGGAACAGCGCGGAAGCAGCGGTGAATTGTCGCTGCGATCCGGCAGCCAAAGGATAGTGCTCGATTACATCCTGGAAACGGCTATCGACAAACAATTCAACTTCATGCGCGCACCGCAGGCTTCCATCTGATTTGAGGCGAGATGCAAATACGTTTTCGCTTTGCGCTCAGCCTTCTTTTTCCTGCCGGATTTCTTCCAGTCGCTGCGCCTTCATCTCACGCTCACGCGCATCGATGATCGACAAGTCATAAAACGATGCATCCGGCGCGCGGCGCGCAATCGACAGTTGATCAATCGCCGCCGGCAAGCTGCCGTTCAAGGCATACGATTCAGCCAGTGCCAGATGTTGCTGTGCCTGCTTGTTCAATGCTGCATAGGTTTTGGCCAGCCTATCGTACAGTTGCGGCTCATGCCGGTATAACTGCGCCTGATCGCGCAGGAATGTCACCGCATCTTCATAGCGCGCTGCCGCAAAGAGCGCATCCGCATATTGATGCGCAATCCCGCGCGACAGCGGAAACTGATTGCGTGCACGCTCCGCTTCCTCCACTGCTTCCTTGGGCTGACGCGCGGCCAGCTTGATCTCGATCGCCAGACTGCTCAGCACGACGTTCCTGGCTGTCGGCGAACCGGCCTTCAATGTTGCCTGCGCATCGTTGAGCATGCTCTGCGCTTTCTTCGCATCGCCCTGCCTGAGCGCAACATAAGCCAATCCATACTTCCCTGCAATCATGGCTGTGCGTGTTTTCTGCTGCAACTGCCGCTCAAATGCGGCCGTCGCATCCAGCATGCCCTGCTGCGATGGATCTTGCAGGATCTTGACCCTGGCTTGAATCAAGGGAAAATCCAGGCTGTCCGCATGCTGCCGGTAACGCTGATCGCGCGTACGCGCCTCAATATCGGCAATACGCTCTGTCGTCATCGGATGCGAACGCAGATAAGGCGGCGCCGAATCGGTATAGTTGCGGCTGGCCTGCTGCAGGCGCCCGAAAAAATTGATCATGCCGGATGTTTCAAAACCGGCTTCACGCATGATGTCCAGCCCAACGCGATCCGCCTCGCGCTCTGCATCGCGGCTGAAGTTGAGCCGTCGCTGTATCGCCAGCCCCTGTCCGCCCATCATCATCGCCATGCCTGCATCCGGACTCGCCGTTGCCGTCAACGCACCAAGCACCATCGCTGCCAATGGAATCAGCATGTCCTGCTTTTGCTTGCCCAGCATGCGGGCGATATGACGTTGTGCAACGTGGCCGATTTCATGCGCCATCACGGAAGCAAGTTCGGATTCATTCTGCGCCGCCAGCACCAGCGCCGAATGCACACCGATAAAGCCGCCCGGCAAGGCAAACGCATTCAGCATGGGGTCGCGCACGGCGAAGAAGAAAAAGTCGTACTGCGTTTCACCGCGTGCTTCCGGTCGCACGGCAAGCAGGCTGTTGCCCAGCCCATTCAGATATTCCTGCAAGGGTTCGTCATTCAGATAATCGCGATTGCGCCGGATATCGCGCATGATCTGCTCACCCAGCTTGCGCTCCATCAACGGCGACAACTCTTCGCGTTCAGTATCGCCGAGGCTGGGCAATGATTGCGCAAACGCAGCCGAAGGCGCGATTGCAGGCGGCAAGGCACAAACAGCCAGCAGGGCTGCCAGCATCGCAGATCTCACGGGGAATCGCGGCATAGAAATATCAACAGGAAGAAAGGATTTCAGTTTCACGATGCTATGATACCTGCTCATCGCAAACGTTCCACTCTTCCAGCCACAGACGTATTTTCATCATCATGACTGCACACAACAAAACTTCTACTACCAACGACGGCCTCACTCATTTCGACGCCACCGGCCAGGCACACATGGTCGATGTCGGCAGCAAGAATGAAACCCACCGCATCGCAGTCGCCGGCGGAACTATCCGCATGAAACCGGAAACACTCGCCATCATCGAATCCGGCACGGCGAAAAAAGGCGACGTACTAGGCATCGCCCGCATCGCCGCGATCATGGGTGCGAAACGCACCAGCGATCTGATTCCGCTGTGCCATCCACTTGCACTGACGCGCGTGACGGTTGATTTTTCCATCGATGCTGCGCACGCCAGTATCCACTGCACCGCGCAGGTAGAAACATTTGGAAAAACCGGGGTGGAAATGGAGGCATTGACCGCTGTACAAATCGGATTGCTGACGATTTACGATATGTGCAAGGCGGTGGATAGGGGAATGACGATGATGGATATTAAAGTTCTGGAAAAACATGGTGGGAAGTCGGGAGATTGGACCGCCGCCACATAATTCCAGCGAAGCTCGATGGAATCATGCTCACATACGGAATGCAATAAAACACACCCCAATAATGAGGCGTGTTTTATTCAGGAATACATTGCACGAAGCCACTTACAAATTATCAGATTATTTCTCACCCTCGATCG
>NZ_JBEBPO010000022.1:0-30136 GCF_040395855.1 Herminiimonas fonticola
TTTCGTGTATGTAAGCGGGCCAAAAGGAATGCGCTCGTAAGGGATTTCATTTTCTGCACTACAATTACGGCATTGCAACAGAAATATTTCGCTGTGCCTAATCTCGTTGAAATCCGTGACCTACATTTTGCCTATGGCGAGCGCTCGATACTGTCGGCGCTCACCATGGATTTCCCGCGCGGGAAAGTCATTGCTGTCATGGGTGGTTCCGGCTCGGGCAAGACGACCGTTCTGCGTTTGATCGGCGGTCAGTTGGTGCCGCAAACCGGAAATGTAACGGTAGACGGGCAAGTCGTGAACGCGATGGACACGAAGGCGCTGTATCAGATACGCCGCAAGATGGGCATGCTGTTTCAGCACGGCGCCTTGTTTACCGATATGTCGGTCTTCGATAATGTGGCTTTTCCGCTGCGTGAGCATACCGATTTGTCGGAAGAGTTGATACGCGATCTGGTCTTGATGAAGTTGCAGACGGTCGGCTTGCGCAATGCTGCACAATTGAAGCCGGCTGAAATTTCCGGTGGCATGGCGCGACGGGTTGCGCTGGCGCGGGCGATTGCGCTCGACCCGCAACTGATCATGTATGACGAACCGTTTGCCGGCCTCGACCCGATTTCGATGGGCATGACTGCCAATTTGATCCGCAAGTTGAATGACGCTCTGGGTTCGACCACGATCCTGGTATCGCACGATGTGCACGAATCGTTCTCGATTGCCGATTATGTTTACTTCCTGTCGAACGGCAAGGTTGTCGCGCGCGGTACGCCGGCGGAAATGATGGCGTCGACCGATCCGTACGTGAAGCAGTTCGTCAACGCCGAGCCCGATGGCCCGGTGCCGTTTCATTATCCGGGCAAGTCGCTGGCTGCAGATCTCGGTCTTGGAGAGCGCAAGTGATCGCCGTATTTTTAACGGCAATCGGGCGCGGCGTGCGTGAATTCATCACGAACCTCGGTTTTGCCACGCGTATTTTTTTCAGGGTGATAGGCGTCTCCGGCAGCTTGCTGCGCAGGCCGCAACTGGTGATCAGCCAGATTCATTTTATTGGCAACTACTCGCTGGTGCTGATTGCAGTCGCCGGTTTGTTTGTCGGTTTTGTGCTGGGCCTGCAAGGTTATTACACACTGAACAAATACGGTTCGGAGCAGGCGCTGGGTTTGCTGGTGGCATTGTCGCTGACGCGTGAACTCGGACCGGTTGTCACTGCGCTGTTATTTGCCGGCCGTGCCGGCACCTCGCTGACGGCGGAAATCGGCTTGATGAAAGCCGGTGAGCAATTGTCGGCAATGGAAATGATGGCAGTCAATCCGCTGCAGCGCGTGCTGGCGCCGCGCTTCTGGGCAGGTGTGGTTGCGATGCCGGTGCTGGCGGCTATTTTCAGTGCAGTCGGCATCATAGGCGGTTATATCGTCGGCGTGAAAATGATAGGCGTGGACGAAGGCGCGTTCTGGTCGCAGATGCAAGGCGGCGTCGATGTCTGGAACGATGTCGTGAACGGTGTGATCAAAAGTATCGTGTTCGGATTCGCCGTCACGTTTATCGCCTTGTATCAGGGATATCAGGCGCAACCGACGCCGGAAGGTGTAGCGCGCGCGACTACGCGCACGGTGGTGATCGCCTCCTTATCGGTATTGTGGCTGGATTTCCTGCTGACGGCATTAATGTTCAGCTAAGGGGTGCGCGGAGCGGCGGTCGTGCTTTTCGATTAAAATATGCGACCCCTCTTGCGCTTTGATCGTGTGAATGGTGAGGATGATTCAAGGAATCAGCAGCATTGATAAATAATGCGTTCTCCCATATTTGAGGTATCTGTTTATGCAACGAAAATCATTAGACTTGTGGGTTGGCCTGTTTGTAGTGCTGGGCGCGGTCGCCTTGCTTTTTCTGGCGATGAAAGCAGGGAACATGAGTTCCTTTTCGTTCGAGAAAAACTACACGGTGATCACCCGCTTTGACAATATTGGCGGCTTGAAGCCGCGCGCACCGGTTAAAAGTGCCGGTGTGGTCGTTGGGCGCGTTGCCGATATCAAGTTTGACGACAAAAGTTACCAGGCATCCGTGACGCTGGATATTGAAAGCCGCTATCAATTTCCCAAAGACACGTCGGCCAAGATTTTGACCTCGGGTTTGCTGGGCGAACAATATATAGGACTTGAGGCTGGTGGCGATACCGTCAATCTGGCCGCAGGCGACAGAATTACAATGACACAATCGGCGATGGTGCTGGAGAATTTGATCAGTCAATTCCTCTTCAGCAAGGCAGCCGAAGGGAAAGAAGAATGAAAATGAAAACCGTGACCAAAGCCCTCTTACTCGCCTCCGCATTATTTCTCGGCGGATGCGCGACCAGCAGCAACCATGCGAACGATCCTTTCGAGGGTTTCAATCGCACCATGTTTGACTTTAACGATACGGTAGACCGTGTTGCCCTGAAGCCGGCAGCGACGGCTTACCAGGAAGTGCTGCCATCGTTTGCACAAACGGCAATTGGCAATTTCTTCGGTAACCTCGGCGATATCTGGACGATGGTCAATAATTTCCTGCAAGGTAATGTTGAAAACGGTTTGTCGGACGGGATGCGTGTTGCCTTCAACAGCACCATCGGTTTTGGCGGCTTGCTCGACATAGCGTCGGAAGCCGGCATTACCAAGCACAAGGAAGATTTCGGTCAAACACTGGGAGTCTGGGGTGTTGAGTCTGGTCCGTATGTCGTGTTGCCGTTTTTCGGCCCATCGACTGTGCGCGATACTGTAGCGCTGCCAGTCGACATCTACGGCGACGTGTGGACTTATTCGACGCCGGTTGACATGCGTAATACCGGCATTCTCGTGCGCACTATCGATATGCGTGCATCCTTGTTGAACGCAACCAATTTACTGGAAGATGCCGCACTGGACCGCTATACCTTTGTGCGCGGTACTTATTTGCAGCGTCGTGAAAGCCTGATCCATAACGGTGAAGAGCCGGCAGCAAAACCGCAGGCAGACAAGGCTGTGAGTCCGCAAAGCGATGCAGCACCTATATTGTTGCCAATTACCGATGCAGTTGTTGGTGTGGACGAAGCAGCAGTTGAACCACAATTGCCGGAAACAGTCGAAAACCTTGCAAACGAGTCAGTCGTACTCATGTAAGTGTAGTGATGGATTCAGGTCTATGTTGCTTTGGCAATGTTTGCCTGAATTGCAATCCGTTACGGCAACTGTAACAAGTCAATCTAGGGAAATATGAATATTTTGAAAAAATTGTCACTTGCTCTTGTTGCAATGACTTTCGCCGCTTATGCAGCAGCGCAGGAAGCACCGGATGTTCTGGTCAAGCGTATCAGCGAAGAAGTGATGACGATTGCCAAATCGGATAAAGAGATCCAGAGCGGCAATTCACGTCGTGTTCAGCAAGTCGTCGAAGAGAAAATCCTGCCGCATGTCGATTTTCAGCGCATGACAGCTTTGGCTGTCGGACGTCACTGGCGTGATGCGACACCGGATCAGCAAAAGCAACTGACGACAGAATTCCGTAGTTTGTTGATGTACACGTACTCCGGTGCAATTTCACAGATCCGTGATCAGAAGCTGGAATATCGTCCGTTGCGCGCCGACCCGGCTGATACGGAAGTCATCGTGAATACGCAAGTGATACAGCCGCGCGGTGAGCCGATACAACTCAGTTATCGTTTGGCCAAATCACCTGCCGGCTGGAAAATCTACGATGTCAATGTGCTCGGCGCATGGCTGGTTGAAACCTATAAAGGCAGCTTTGCAGCAGAAATCAGTAAATCCGGCATCGACGGTTTGATCAAAACGCTGGTGGAAAAAAACAAAAAACTCGCTGGCAGCATCGCCAAGACGGGCAAGGCTTCCTGATCATGTTCCAGCCCGGTACATCGCTTACCTTCGACAATGCCAAAACGGCATTGAACGCGGGTTTGCAGGCGATCGCCGAGGGGCAGACGGAAATTGATTTTTCCGAGCTGATTACCGTTGATTCAGCCGCTGTCGCAACCATGCTCGCATGGCGCCGCGTTGCCGTGGCGCGTGCGGTACCGCTGATTTTTCGTCATGTGCCGAAAAATCTGCATAGCCTGATCTCTCTTTACGATGTGACAGAGCTGATCGACGACGCCAATACGGTGCGCAGCGACCTGCCTCATCATTGAGGTTTCTCGGCTTCTTCTCCTCATTCGCGAGGATCGTCAGTGCCTGCTCAGGCGGTTCATCGCGAAAATCCAATATAATCAAGGGTTCCGCCGGTCGGCAAGCGTATTGCGCATCGATCAGCATTTCTTTTCCGTAAAGTGTCATTAGCCACCATGGCTGCAATTCAAATTAATCAGGTCGAAAAAAGCTATCACGCACTGAAAGCGCTGAATGGCGTTTCGCTTGCCATAGAAGAAGGCGAGTTTTTCGGCCTGCTCGGACCGAACGGTGCCGGTAAAACGACATTGATTTCAATTCTCGCCGGCTTGAACAGGGCTGATGCGGGCAGTGTCAAGGTGCACGGTTACGACGTCGTGAGCGATTATCGGCAAACGCGAAAATTGCTGGGCGTGGTGCCGCAGGAACTGGTGTTCGATCCTTTCTTCACGGTGCGAGAAACCCTGCGCATGCAGTCCGGCTATTACGGACTGAAAAACAATGACGCGTGGATAGATGAGGTGATGCATCACCTCGATCTGACCGGCAAGGCCGATGCCAATATGCGTGCACTGTCGGGTGGCATGAAGCGTCGTGTGCTGGTGGCACAGGCGCTGGTGCACAAGCCGCCGGTGATTGTGCTGGATGAGCCGACTGCAGGTGTCGATGTGGAGTTGCGCCAAACCTTGTGGAAATTCATTTCGCGGCTCAATCGCGAAGGCCATACGGTCGTGTTGACGACGCATTACCTGGAAGAAGCGCAGGCGCTGTGCAATCGCGTGGCGATGCTGAAAGCGGGGCAAGTGGTGGCGCTGGATACGACATCGACTTTGATCAAGCGTATTGCGGGATCACAACTGGTGCTGCGCATTGCGTCCGGTGTCTTCCCCGATGAATTGAAAAGTCTGCTGTTGCATCCGGATGAACTGGCGTTCGGCAATCAATATACCTTGCGCGTGAATGATTACAGCGACGTTGAACCGATACTAAGCAAATTGCGCCTGTCCGGTGTAGTGATCGAAGACATGCAACTGCAGCAGGCGGATCTGGAAGACGTCTTTATCCAGATCATGGAAGGTGAAAAATGAGCGGCTTCCAGACTTTGCTGTACAAGGAAGTGCTGCGCTTCTGGAAAGTGGCGACGCAAACTGTTGCGGCGCCCATCCTGACTGCCGTGCTGTATCTGCTGATCTTCGGCCATGTGCTGAAAAATCATGTGCAGGTTTATCCCGGCGTGAATTACACGACTTTTCTGGTGCCCGGCCTCGTGATGATGAGCGTGCTGCAGAATGCATTTGCGAATGCTTCGTCGTCGCTGATTCAATCCAAGATCACCGGCAACCTGGTGTTTGTGCTGCTGACGCCGCTGTCGCATTGGGAATTTTTCGGTGCCTACGTGCTGGCTGCCATGGTGCGCGGGCTGGCAGTGGGCTGCGGAGTATTTTTGGTGACGGCCTGGTTTGCCGATATGTCGTTTGTCGCGCCGTGGTGGATAGTGATTTTTGCCATCCTGGGTGCCGGCATGCTTGGCACTCTGGGATTGATCGCAGGTATGTGGGCAGAAAAATTCGATCAGCTGGCAGCATTCCAGAATTTCGTGATTGTGCCGGCGACTTTCCTGTCAGGCGTGTTTTATTCGATACACTCGTTACCGCCAGTGTGGCAAACGGTATCGCACTTCAATCCGTTCTTTTACATGATTGATGGTTTTCGTTACGGATTTTTCGGGCAGTCGGACGTCGATCCTCTGATTAGTTGTCTGGCCGTTGCCGGCTTTCTGCTGCTGCTTTCCGGCCTTGCCGTGCATTTGCTGAAAAGCGGCTACAAGTTGCGCCATTGATTGTTCATTCGGCTCTATTATTTATTCACCGCATCATCAAACATTAAAGGCAGAAACATGTTGCCCACACCAGAATTAGTTAAAAGTTATATCGCTGCAGGAATGGATTGCACGCACCTTGAAGTCAGCGGCGACGGTGCACATTTTGAAGCCGTCATCGTGTCGGATGCATTTGCCGGCAAGCGTTTGATCCAGCGTCATCAACTGGTATACGCAGCCCTGGGCGATCGCATGCGCGAAGAAATTCATGCACTGTCGATGAAGACGCTGACGCCGGAAGAATTCCAGAAATAAGACGTCATGATTGCATGGGTCTGCTGTGAACCGGCCCATGCAATTGATAAAATCCTGAACGGATTCTCTTTTGCATGGATCCGTTACTTAAATAAGCAAGCTTCTAAATGGATAAGCTTTAATGGATAAGCTGTTAATACAAGGCGGTCATCGTCTCTCCGGCGAGATTGCCATCTCCGGCGCAAAGAACGCGGCCCTGCCTATTCTGTGCGCAGGCTTGCTGACGGCAGATGCGCTGCAGTTGAGCAATGTGCCACATCTGCAGGATGTGGCGACGATGCTGAAACTGCTGCGTCAAATGGGTTTGCACATCGAACAGGATGGCGATACGGTCACGTTGAATGGCAGCGGTATCGACAAGCTGGAAGCGCCGTACGAGATGGTCAAGACCATGCGCGCATCCATTCTGGTGCTGGGCCCTCTGCTGACGCGTTTCGGCGAAGCGAAGGTATCGCTGCCCGGTGGTTGCGCAATTGGTTCGCGCCCGGTTGATCAGCACATCAAGGGTTTGCAGGCGATGGGCGCTGAAGTCACGATCGAAGCCGGTTACATCCATGCGAAGGCGAAACGCCTGAAGGGCGCGCGCATCGTCACCGACATGATTACCGTCACCGGCACGGAAAATCTGTTGATGGCGGCGGTGCTGGCAGATGGCGAAACGATACTGGAAAATGCCGCACGCGAACCGGAAGTGACCGATCTGGCGAATCTGCTGGTCGCCATGGGTGCGCAGATTGCCGGCATCGGCACCGATCGTCTGGTGATCCAGGGCGTCGAGCGCTTGCACGGCGCCTCGCATGCAGTGATTGCCGATCGTATCGAAACCGCCACCTTCCTGTGTGCAGTGGCTGCCGTGGGTGGCGACGTTACCCTGCGCAAGGCGCGCACCGATACGCTGGACGTGGCATTCGACAAATTACGCGAAGCAGGTGCGATCCTGACCGCCGGCGATGACTGGATACGCGTGCAAATGTCGTCGCGGCCGAAGGCTGTCAGTTTCCGCACGACCGAATATCCGGGTTTCCCGACTGACATGCAGGCGCAATTCATGGCGATGAACTGCATCGCCGAAGGCAGCAGCCAGGTGGTTGAAACCATTTTTGAAAATCGCTTCATGCATGTACAGGAAATGAATCGCCTGGGCGCAGCCATCGCCATTGAAGGTCATACTGCAGTCATCAACGGCGTGGACAAGCTGGTAGGCGCACCGGTGATGGCGACCGATCTGCGGGCTTCGGCATCGCTGGTGATCGCTGCAATGGCGGCCGAGGGTGAAACATTGATCGATCGCATTTATCATCTGGATCGCGGTTACGATCGCATGGAAGTCAAACTGTCCGCCGTCGGCGCACACATTCAGCGAGTGAAATAATGGCGCAAGCACGCATGCATGCAGAATCGCAACAACTGACGCTGGCACTGTCAAAAGGCCGCATCTTCGAGGAAACCCTGCCTTTGCTGGAAGCCGCAGGCATCAAGGTCACCGAAGATCCGGAAACCTCGCGCAAGCTGATTTTGCAAACCAGTGATGCCAATGTGCGCGTGATCATCGTGCGCGCATCGGACGTGCCGACCTATGTGCAATACGGCGCGGCCGATTTCGGCGTGGCCGGCAAGGATGTGTTGCTGGAGCACGGCGGCGATGGCTTGTATCAGCCTATCGATTTGCATATTGCCAAATGCCGCATGTCGGTGGCGGTCAAGGATGGTTTCGATTACGCCAGTGCAGTACGGCAGGGCGCACGTTTGCGCGTGGTAACCAAATATGTGCAGACCGCGCGCGAGCACTTTGCCGCCAAGGGCGTGCACGTCGACCTGATCAAATTGTATGGTTCGATGGAGCTGGGCCCGCTGGTCGGCCTGGCCGATGCGATCGTCGATCTGGTCAGCACCGGCAGCACGCTGCGTGCAAATCACCTGGTCGAGGTTGAGCACATCATGGAAATTTCATCGCGTCTGGTGGTCAACCAGGCGGCATTGAAATTGAAACGCGAGCGCTTGCAACCGATACTCGAGGCATTTGAAAAAGCTTCGCAGCAGCAATCCTGAAACTGCATTGCCGCATTTACTTCTACATGGCTTGATTGAGAAAAACGATGTCCATACAGATACGCAAATTTGATTCCAGCAATCCTGACTTCAAGTCGCAACTGGCCGCTGTGCTGGCGTTTGAGGCGAGTGAAGACGAAGCGATCGATCGCGGCGTGATGCAGATTCTGGATCATGTAAAACGCGAGGGCGATGCCGCCGTATTGCAATACACAAAGCAGTTCGATCATGTGGCTGCTGCCAACATGGCGGCGCTGGAAATCGGTCGTGACGAATTGCAGATGGCGCTAGCCCAATTGTCGCCGGCACGTCGCGCAGCCTTGCAGACCGCTGCCGATCGTGTGCGCATCTATCACGAACGTCAAAAAGCGGAAATTGGCTCCAGTGGTTTTAGCTATACCGAAGCCGATGGCACCATCCTCGGCCAGAAAGTCACGCCACTGGATCGCGTGGGTATTTATGTACCCGGCGGTAAGGCTGCATATCCATCATCAGTGCTGATGAATGCGATACCGGCCAAGGTGGCTGGCGTACAGGAAGTCATCATGGTGGTGCCGACGCCGAACGGCGTGAAGAACGAACTGGTGCTGGCCGCTGCGGCGATGTCCGGTGTCGATCGCGTGTTCACCATCGGTGGTGCGCAGGCGGTTGCTGCGCTTGCTTACGGCACGGCGACGATTCCGCAAGTCGATAAAATTGTCGGTCCGGGCAATGCTTACGTTGCTGCAGCCAAGCGTCGCGTGTTCGGCACGGTCGGTATCGACATGATTGCCGGGCCGTCGGAGATTCTGGTGATTTGTGACGGCACGACCGATCCGGACTGGATTGCGATGGATCTGTTTTCGCAGGCAGAACATGATGAGCTGGCGCAGTCCATCCTG
Source organism: Herminiimonas fonticola (assembly GCF_040395855.1). GTDB lineage: Bacteria > Pseudomonadota > Gammaproteobacteria > Burkholderiales > Burkholderiaceae_D > Oxalicibacterium > Oxalicibacterium fonticola_A. The sequence continues at coordinate 9,195 of NZ_JBEBPO010000022.1, forward strand.
ATTTGTCCGGATGCGGCTTACCTCGATGCGGTTGCCGCAAGTATCAATCGTCAATTGGCAGATATGCCGCGCAAGGAAGTCATTACCACCTCATTGACGAATCGCGGCGCGATGATCAAGGTACGGGATATGGATGAGGCGTGCGAGATCGCCAACCTGATCGCTGCCGAGCATCTGGAAATTTCAACCGAAAATCCGCAGCAATGGGCTGACAAGATCCGTCATGCCGGTGCGATGTTCCTCGGTCGTTTTTCTTCCGAATCGCTGGGCGACTACTGCGCCGGCCCGAATCACGTGCTGCCGACTTCGCGCACCGCGCGCTTTTCTTCACCGCTCGGCGTCTACGATTTTCAGAAACGCTCCAGCATGCTGCAGGTGAGCGAAGGCGGTGCGCAGACTTTAGGCAAAGTCGCGGCAGAGCTCGCCTATGGCGAAGGTTTGCAGGCGCATGCGCGTTCGGCAGAATACCGGTTGAAGAAATGATGCGTTTGCGGATCGTGCAATGAGCGATTGGCGCAATCGCATTTTTTGCGAAGATGCGCTGGCCGGTCTGGCGCGTATTCCCGATGCCGCCGTCGATTTGATCATTGCCGACCCGCCTTACGGCCTGGGCAAGGATTACGGCAACGATTCCGACAAGCTGGCTGCAGAAGCTTATCTGCAATGGATGGAACAGTGGATAGACGCTGCGCTACCCAAGCTCAAGTCGAATGGCAGTCTGTATATTTTCCTGACCTGGCGTTATTCGCCGGAAGTGTTTGTCATGCTGAAAAAGCGCATGACGATGATCAATGAAATCATCTGGGATAGACGGGTGCCGTCGATGGGCGGCAGTACACGCAGGTTTTCATCGGTGCATGACACAGTAGGATTTTTTGCCCGCGCGAAGGATTACTATTTCGATCTGGATGCGATACGGGTTCCCTACGATGCGGAAACCAAGAAGGCGCGCTCGCGTTCCATTTTTGTTGGCGCCAAATGGCTGGAGCTGGGTTACAACCCGAAAGATGTGTGGAGTGTGTCGCGCCTGCATCGGGAACATCGGGAGCGGGCTGATCATCCAACCCAAAAACCGCTGGAAATTATCGAACGCATGGTGAAAGCCTCTTGCCCACCCGATGGCGTGGTACTCGATCCCTTCATGGGCAGCGGCACCACTGCTGTCGCGGCCAAGCGCTGCGGCCGTCATTTTGTCGGTTTTGAACTGAATGCCGAATACTGCACATTGATAGAAAAACGGCTGGCCGCACTGATTCCTGCTGAAGCCGTCGAAGCAGATGCTATTGGCAAGGCAGTAGCAGAAGGCATCTGATTTTCGTTGATTTGCAATTTAAAGCGGCAAAAATCGCGTGTATATGCCAATCAGCAGGCGGAACCCAAGTGCTTGCTGAAAATATGGGTAAAATGCCCGTATTGTCGGGAAACAGTCAGGCTTTGCCTGGTTGCGGCAGGAAATACCTTTACTGCGACATGTTAAAACGTCGCTCTCATTGTCATTACTGGTTGTCACTCGAATATGTCTACGTCACGCACTGCAGAAGTCACGCGCAATACCAATGAAACGCAAATCCGCGTCGCGATCAATATCGACGGCACTGGTCAGCAAAAACTGAATACCGGCGTGCCTTTCCTCGATCACATGCTGGATCAGATTGTGCGTCACGGCTTGATCGATCTGGATATCGAAGCCAAAGGCGATTTGCATATCGATGCGCACCACACGGTGGAAGACGTCGGTATCACGCTCGGCCAGGCCTTTGCCAAGGCGATTGGCGACAAAAAAGGCATCCGTCGCTATGGCCATTCCTATGTGCCGCTGGATGAAGCGCTGTCGCGCGTGGTCATCGATTTCTCGGGACGTCCGGGGCTGGAATTCCACGTGCCATTCACGCGTTCGATGATAGGCGCCTTCGACGTCGATCTGACGCGCGAATTTTTCCAGGGCTTCGTCAATCATGCGCTGGTATCGATGCATATCGATAATCTGCGCGGCGCGAATGCCCATCATCAGTGCGAAACCGTATTCAAGGCATTTGGTCGCGCACTGCGCATGGCCATCGAGCTGGATCCGCGCTCCGCTGGTACGATCCCATCGACCAAGGGCAGTCTGTAAGCTGCCTGTTCGATAGGGCAAGACGCTTCAATTCACTGAAACCTGAATCACCGGTATGAACAAAATAGTAGTAGTGGATTACGGCATGGGTAATTTGCGCTCGGTTGCGCAGGCTTTGCGCAAGGTCGCGCCGGAAGCGGATGTACGTATTTCCGGCGAAGTGGCCGAGATTCGTGCCGCCGACCGGCTGGTCCTGCCGGGCCAGGGTGCGATTCCCGATTGCATGCGCTCGCTGCAGGAGTCCGGTTTGCAGGATGCGCTGCTTGATGCTGCGCGCAACAAGCCCTTGTTCGGCGTATGTGTCGGCGAGCAATTGATGTTTGACTGGAGCGAGGAAGGCGATACTGCCGGCCTCGGCTTGTTCCCCGGCAAGGTGCTGAAGTTCCGCCTTGACAATCAATTGCAGGAAGACGGTTCGCGCTTCAAGGTGCCGCAAATGGGCTGGAACCGCGTGCATCAATCCTTGTCTCATCCGCTGTGGGACGGGATTGCCGACGACAGCTACTTTTATTTCGTGCATAGTTACTACGCAGTACCGACGCAGCGCGCGCATATTGCGGGCGAAACACCGTATGGCGCATTGTTTTGCAGTGCGATTGCACGTGATAATATTTTTGCGACGCAGTTCCATCCGGAAAAAAGCGCCACTGCCGGGTTGCAACTGTATAAAAACTTCGTTCACTGGAATCCGTAAGCAATTCGCCACAACCGGTTTCTTTCTCACTTAAAACCTCACACTCCAAACGTATCCATGCTGCTCATACCTGCCATCGATCTCAAAGACGGTCACTGCGTTCGCCTGAAACAAGGCGATATGGAACAAGCCACCGTATTTTCCGAAGACCCTGCCGATATGGCACGCCACTGGCTGGAGCAAGGTGCGCGACGCCTGCATCTGGTCGATTTGAATGGTGCCTTCGCCGGCAAGCCGAAGAATGAAGCGGCCGTCAAATCCATCCTGCAGGCAGTACGCGATTACGCGGAAAAAAACGGCATCGAAGAAATTCCGGTGCAGCTCGGCGGCGGGATACGCGATCTCGATACCATCGAGCGCTATCTCGACGATGGCCTGAGCTACATCATCATCGGCACTGCAGCAGTCAAGAATCCCGGCTTTTTGCATGATGCATGCAGCGCCTTCCCCGGCCAGATCATCGTCGGCCTCGATGCCAAAGACGGCAAGGTTGCGACTGACGGCTGGAGCAAATTGTCGGGTCACGAAGTGATCGATCTGGCGAAAAAATTTGAAGACTACGGTTGCGAATCGATCATCTATACCGACATCGGCCGCGACGGCATGATGGGTGGCGTGAATATCGAGGCGACCGTCAAGCTGGCGCAAAGCATGACGATCCCGGTGATTGCATCCGGCGGCGTGCACAACATCAAGGACGTTGAATCCTTGTGCGCAGTGCAGGATGAAGGCATTGAAGGTGTGATCTGCGGCCGTTCGATTTACGAAGGCACGCTGGATCTGCGTTCGGCGCAAGACAGGGCAGATGAATTGAGCGGTGTTGATCCGGAAGCGGAAGCAGACGAATGACTTTGGCAAAACGCATCATCCCCTGTCTCGACGTCACTGCAGGTCGCGTCGTCAAGGGCGTCAATTTTCTGGAATTGCGCGACGCCGGTGATCCGGTGGAAATCGCCAAGCGCTATGACGATCAGGGCGCGGACGAACTCACCTTCCTCGACATTACCGCAACTTCGGATGGCCGCGATCTGATCCTCGACATCATCGAGGCCGTGGCATCGCAGGTATTCATCCCGTTGACCGTCGGCGGCGGCGTGCGTGCAGTAGACGACGTGCGTCGTTTGCTGAACGCGGGCGCCGACAAGGTCGGCATCAACAGTTCGGCAATCAGCAATCCGCAACTGGTATTCGATGCCTCGCAAAAATACGGTTCGCAATGCATCGTCGTTGCCATTGACGCCAAGAAAGCATCAGATGGCCGCTGGGAAGTATTTACGCACGGCGGCCGCAAGGCAACCGGCCTGGATGCAATCGAATGGGCGAAGAAGATGGAAAGCATGGGCGCGGGTGAAATCCTGCTGACCAGCATGGACAGAGATGGCACCAAGAGTGGTTTTGACCTTGATCTGACGCGTTCGGTATCGGATGCGATCGGCATTCCCGTTATCGCATCGGGTGGCGTCGGCGGCCTGCAGGATCTGGCTGATGGCGTGAAAATAGGACGTGCAGATGCCGTGTTGGCAGCGAGCATCTTTCATTATGGACAGCACACAGTGCAGGAAGCCAAGCGCTTCATGTCCGAACAAGGTATTGCGATGAGGTTGGTATGAGCGGCAGCGCAAAATGGTTGAACAAGGTGAAATGGGACGAGCACGGTCTGGTGCCGGTCATCGCGCAGGAAGTCGGCACCAACGATGTGTTGATGTTTGCGTGGATGAACCGTGACGCACTGGCAAAAACCATCGAATCGGGCGAAGCGATTTACTGGAGCCGTTCGCGCAAGAAGTTGTGGCACAAGGGCGAGGAATCCGGTCACACGCAAAAAGTGCATGAAGTACGACTCGACTGCGACGAAGACGTGGTGTTGCTGAAGGTGGAGCAGATTGGTGCGATTGCTTGCCATACAGGGCGTCACTCCTGCTTCTTCCAGAAATTCGCAGGCGATGCAAAAGAAGGCGACTGGCAAGCGGTAGAGCCAGTGCTGAAAGATCCGGATACGATCTACAAGTGAAGGCAGATTCGCAATGAGTACAACCCTGAAGCGCCTGGCGGAAGTCATCGAGTCGCGCAAACCGGCCAATGGCGGTGATCCTGAAAAATCGTACGTGGCGCGGCTGTTCGTCAAAGGCGATGATGCCATTCTGAAAAAGATCGGCGAAGAAGCGACGGAAACCGTGATGGCGGCAAAGGATGCGCGCGTCAGCGGCGATACATCCAAGGTGCTGTATGAGTGCGCGGATTTGTGGTTTCATTCGATGGTACTGCTGGCACAGTTCAATTTGACGCCGCAGGATGTGCTCAATGAACTGGCGCGTCGCGAAGGTATTTCGGGCATAGAGGAAAAAGCCGGCCGCAAAGCCGATTGATTGCGTCGTGCCATATCGTATCTGATACGCTAGCCTTGATAATCGATCACGATGGAGTCTTAATTGGATAATTGTATTTTCTGTAAAATTGCCGCCAAACAAATTCCGGCGCAGATTATTTATGAAGACGACGATTTGCTCGCATTCAACGATATCAATCCGGCGGCGCCTATTCATTTTTTGATTGTGCCGAAAAAACATCTGGCGACATTGGCCGATTGCACGGTGAGCGATACGGCTTTGTTAGGTAAAATATCCTTGCTCGCTCCCAAGCTGGCGCAAGAGCTTGGTTGCGGTTATAACGTGGATGCAAATGGCGTCGGTCAGGGTGGCTTTAAAACCCTGTTCAATACCGGGCCCGATGGTGGGCAAGAGGTGTACCATCTGCATATGCATGTGATCGGTGGGCCGCGTCCGTGGCGTCGCTCATTGGCTTAACGAATAATTAAAATTCCGGGCGGAGACGTCCTTTGAGGAGAAGAGAATGGGTTCATTTAGTATCTGGCATTGGCTGATCGTACTGGTTATTGTGGCGCTGGTTTTCGGTACCAAAAAAATCGGCAGTATGGGTACGGACGTCGGCAAGGCGGTCAAGGGATTCAAGGATGGCATGAAGGGCGAGGAAGACAAGCCTGCTGCCCAGAATGCTGCGCCGTCGCAGGTTGCAGACAAAGGTACAGTTGACGTCGAAGTGAAAGAGAAGTCGAACAGCTGATGTTTTGCGCGTTGCGTCACGACCATTGCCGTGACGTTGCGTGCAAACTGTCTAGCCTATCGTCCATCCTATGATCGATATTGCCTTCTCCAAACTTGCGATCATTGGTGTTGCCGCACTGGTGTTCATCGGTCCGGAAAAACTGCCTACGGTAGCGCGCATGGCCGGCACTTTGTTTGGCCGTGCGCAACGCTATATCAATGATGTCAAATCCGAAGTAAGCCGCGAGATGGAGCTGGATGAGCTGCGCAAGATGCACAAGGATGTGCAGGATGCGGCCACCGATGTCGAACGTAGTATTTCGCAAAATATCTCTGCAGCCGACAGCAGTTTGCATTCCGCCTGGGATGGTTCCGATACGGATATCAACCCTTTGATGGAGCCGCCGACCTTTGATCAATCTTCAGATAAATCGAAAAATTTTCGCAAGAAAAAACTGGCCGCCACTTCAGCAGTACCGTCCTGGTACAAGCGTCAAAGTGGACACAAATCACGGGTGATTTCCGGTGCGGCGCGCATGGCAAAATTCCGCCCCGCGAGCGCTCGCAAGTCGACGCCTTTTTTCCATTGAAAAAGTAGCCGCAGAACGCATGTTTGCGCGCTGCCATTTTTATTTTCTGCTGATTATTAATAGTTTTCTCTGGCGCTTGCATCGGCCTTTGTTGCAGCACACTGAATGAAGAAAAAGACATGCTAGGTAACGAAGATTCATTCATCTCACATTTAGTCGAATTGCGCAGTCGCTTGATGAAGGCGTCTATCGTCGTGATTGTGATTTTTCTTTGCCTGATGCCCTGGGCCGGCACCATTTATGATTTTCTTGCGCGTCCGATGATGCTGGCGCTGCCTGAAGGCAGCAAGATGATTGCGACGGGCGTGATCACACCTTTTCTGATTCCGGTCAAGGTCACGATGCTGGTGGCCTTTATTCTTTCGCTGCCATGGGTGCTGTATCAAATGTGGGCCTTTATCGCCCCCGGCTTGTATGCGCATGAAAAGAAGCTGATTGCGCCGCTGGTGGTGTCGTCATCGGCATTGTTTGTTGCCGGCGTCGCGTTTTGCTACTTCTTCGTGTTCGGCGTCATTTTTCACTTCATTAATAATTTTGCGCCGAAATCGATTTCAGTCGCACCGGATATCGACAGCTACTTCGGTTTCGTGATGACGATGTTCATTGCTTTTGGCTTGACGTTTGAAGTGCCGGTTATCGTGATCGTGCTGGTGCGCATGGGGCTGGTTTCGGTTGAAAAGCTCAAGCAGATCCGTCCCTATGTGATCGTCGGTGCGTTTGTCATCGCTGCGGTGGTGACACCGCCGGATGTGATGAGTCAGCTGCTGCTGGCAGTGCCGCTGTGCCTGCTGTACGAAGTGGGTCTGCTGCTGGCGCCGCTGTTCGTGAAAATCACGCAGGCGCCGAAGGAATCGGAATCGGTGTAAGACGTTATGTCTGGCGTAACCAGGCGATGAGCGGCCATGCATCCTTGAAGTCTGCGGCCAGGATTTTTTGCAGATCATCGACTTTCCTGACGTCGCGCTCATTCCACACAATGAAATTCTTCAGCTTGATGTATTCAAGATGCGCTGCATCAGCCTCAAAACCTTTGGGCGGACGCGTCAGTTTCCCTTCCTGCTGCAAATCGCCGTAAGTCTCTTTCAGTTTTTTATTTCTCAATACCTTGGAAAATCCGGCCGCATCTGCAATCACATGCTGCCGGATGGCGCGCAGGCGATCTGCGGGCGGCATCCATTCACCACCTGCAATCAGCAGCGTGCCGGTTTGATCGATGTGAAAGTAATAGGTAGGACCACCACCCTGACTGGGTTTCTTTAATCCGCTGGCGTTGATGGCGGCAGAAAAATGCGTTTTGTACGGGATTTTTTCGCGTGAAAAGCGCATGTCGCGGTTGATGCGAAACAGCGCCTTCTTCGGATTGCAGCCGGCGACTGCCGGATCGAATTTACTGATGTCGGCAATCAGTGTCGTGACCAGTTCCAGAAATTCGGCGCGCAGAATATCGTAACGCGGCTTGTTCATGACAAACCATGCCCGATTATTATTCTCCGACAGTTCTGCCAGAAATTGCGTGAGATCGCGTATATGCATGTGTTGCGCCTACCTTGCTGGCGATACTATTCGGTGGCGCGCGACGGCGCCTTCGGACGTACGCCTATCGTGACATTCAGGCCGGTCTCCTGATTGCGTCGCAAGACGATAAATTTGGCCTTTGTGCCGGGCGACAGTTGCGCGATCTGATTCAGCATGTCGGACATATCCACCACGGCCTTGCCTTCCACCGAAACCAGAATATCGCCAGGTTGCATGCCAGCCTTGTCTGCCGGTCCGCCTTTCAGCACGCCGGCGATGATGGCGCCTTTGCTTTTCTTCAAGCCGAAGCTTTCTGCCAGTTCCGGAGTGATGTCCTGTGGTTCAACGCCGATGTAACCGCGTACCACCTGGCCATTCTTGATGATGGCGTCCATCACGGATTTGACGGTAGTCACCGGAATGGCGAAGCCGATTCCAAGCGAGCCGCCGCTGCGCGAATAAATTGCGGTATTGATGCCGAGCAGATTGCCGTTGGCATCGATCAGGGCACCGCCGGAATTGCCGGGGTTGATGGCTGCATCGGTCTGGATGAAATTCTCGAATGCGTCCAGGATGCCAAGATGATTGCGGCCGAGCGCCGAGATAATACCCATCGTGACTGTCTGGCCAACACCGAATGGATTGCCTATCGCCAGCACGACGTCGCCAACCTTGGCTTCTTCTACATGGCCCAGCGTAATGGCGGGCAGATTATCGAGATCGATCTTGACCACGGCCAGATCGGTTTCCGGGTCGGCGCCGACTACCTTGGCAATTGCCTTGCGGCCGTCGGCAAGCGCTACTTCGATTTCATCCGCCGCTTCGACCACGTGGTTGTTGGTAAGGATGTAGCCTTGTGCGCTGACGATCACGCCGGAGCCCAGGCTGACCTGCTTTTCCTGCTGGTCGTCAAAACGATCGCCGAAGAATTTTCGGAAGAAGGGATCGTCCATGAACGGATTTTGCGAAGGCGCCGCGGTTTTGCTGGTGAAGATGTTGACGACCGATGGCATTGCCAGTTTGGCGGCATCACGGAATGAACCCTGTGTCGGCGCGGCATTCAATGGCGCTTCCAGCATCGGTATCGAGGTGGCGCTGCGTACCTTTTGCGTGCCGCCGAATACGCCACTGGCCCATTCGGGCTTCAAGGTCGTTACAATAAATAAGATAGCCAAACCGACAGTTACGGTTTGTGCAAACAACAGCCAGAGACGTCGCATAAAGGTAGGAAGAATGAGTCAGAAAATAATAGTTGGGGGCGCGATAGATAGAGACGATCTCGCCAAATATCTAGCCACAGTGCTTGATATTACCCGTTTTCGCGATTTCTGCCCAAACGGCTTGCAAGTCGAAGGGCGCCGCGAAATTAAAAAACTGGTGACTGGCGTGACGGCCAGCCTCGCTTTGCTGGAAGAGGCGATAGAAAAAAACGCCGATGCGATTCTGGTGCATCACGGCTATTTCTGGCGTGGCGAGGATGCGCGCGTCATCGGGCAAAAGCACAAGCGCTTGAAATTGCTGCTGGCGAACGATGTAAATTTGTTTGCCTATCATTTGCCGCTCGATATGCATGCCGAGTTTGGCAACAATGCGCAACTGGCGCGGCGTCTCGGTTTGCTGGCGGAAGCCCGCTTTGGTGAAGACGATCTGGGCTGGCTCGGCACGGTAACTGATGCCTCGGTTGCGACGGTGGGTGATCTGGCGTTGTTGATTGAGCGGCAATTGGGGCGGGCGCCGCTGCTGATCGGCGATCCGGCGCAAAAACTGGGCAAGGCGGGCTGGTGCACCGGTGCTGCACAAGGCTTGCTCGGCGAGGCAATTGCAGCGGGCGCGAATGTGTATCTGAGCGGAGAAATCTCCGAGCCGACTGTACATCTGGCGCGTGAGAGCGGTGTCGCCTACCTTGCATGCGGACATCATGCGACCGAGCGCTACGGCGTTCAGGCGCTGGGTGCGCATCTGGCGACGCAATTTGGTATCGGGCACGACTTTATCGATATTGATAATCCCGTCTAGGAAAAATGCTGATGCATTCCGAGCGGAATAATAGACGGATGATAAATTTGCAATTCATTATGGTATAAACAACGAATCGAAAAATAAACAGAGTGCGCATCGCAATGCGTGCCAGGGACAGGGAAGACGATCAATCATGACGCAACCGTTAGCGGATGGGCCTATCAGTGTATTGGTGGTTGAAGACGATGCGGCAACGCGACGTGCATTGTGCCTGGGAATTGAAAAAGAGCCGGCGCTCAAGTTGCTGGGCGCACTTGATTGCGTGACGTCGGCACTGGACTGGCTGTCGCATCAGCCGGTTGATGTCTTGCTGGTGGATCTAGGCTTGCCGGACGGTTCCGGAGTCGACATCATTCGCTTTTGCGCGCATCACCATCCCGCATGCAACATCATGGTGATCACGACTTCCAGCGACCAGGAGAGCGTGGTCGACAGTATAGAAGCGGGCGCCTCCGGTTATGTATTGAAAGACGCCGGCCTGCTGGATATCGGGCGCTCGCTGCTGGAACTGCATACCGGCGGCTCGCCTATTAGTCCGGTGATCGCGCGCAAGGTGTTGGCAAGAATGCGCGATGGGAAAAAAACAAGCAGCGCGGTACGGGTAGAGAGTGCACCGGGAGCCGCGCAAGTATTTCTGACCAAGCGTGAAGCGACTATTCTCGATTTGATTGCGCGCGGCGACAGCTATGGAGAGGTTGCCAGGCAGTTGGTATTGTCAGTGGGCACCGTGCAGACCCATATCAAGAATATCTACGATAAATTGTCTGTGCATTCGCGCGGTGCTGCCGTGTATGAGGCAAATCGTCGCGGCTTGCTGCAAATGGATCAGCTCAAATCCAGGCCCTGAGAGAGGCTTTGCTCTTGTCCTGCGTTTTTATCTTTTGCAATGAAAAGGCCGCCTTGTTGGCGGCCTTTTCATTGTTTGCTTCCTTGTGTGTTACTTCTTCAGTGCATCGCGAATTTCTCGCAGCAGTACAACTTCTTCGGGCGTGGCGGCGGCTTCTGCCGGCGGTTCGCTTTTTTTCAATTTGCTCAATATGCGCACCATCTGGAAGATGATGAAGGCCAGAATCAGGAAATTGATCAAAATCGTGATGAAGCTGCCGTAAGCAAAGACGGCGCCGAGTTTTTTGGCCTCGACCAGAGTCAGACTTATATCCTGATTATTAAGCGGCAGATAATAATTGCTGAAATCCAGTCCGCCAAATATTTTGCCCACGATAGGCATGATGATGTCTTGCACCAGCGAGTCGACGATTTTGCCGAATGCACCGCCGATAATGACAGCGACTGCCAGATCGACAACATTTCCCTTTACCGCAAAAGCTTTGAATTCCTGCATCATGCCCATGGCATTTCTCCATTAAACGAGTTTATAAATGTGCAATGCGCACGTCATCCTAGTTTTTGCCGCTATAAACGTCAAATTAAATTCCTCTTTTTTAAGAGAATTCGATGGATAATGCGACGCAAACAAGGCGCAAGAACAATGGGACTGTTGGAAAAGTTCCGCAAAATGAGCGTTGAAAACATCTATTTGTTTTAAAACAGGCGTTGCCTCCGCTATAATCTAAGGTTGCTAGAAGTTTCGTACAGATTTCGCATTTTGACGATTGGGGTTGGTATGAGTAACGAAAAGCAGGTCGATTCTGGTCGACGTGGCTTACTTGTCGCTACATGTGCGGCAGGTGGCGTGGCTGGATTGGCCACAACAGGAGTACTGGTGTCCACGTTTCAGCCGTCGGAACGTGCGAAAGCTGCCGGCGCACCGGTCGAGGTCGATATCGCCGGTTTAGTGCCGGGCGAAATGAGAACAGTGGAATGGCGCGGCAAGCCGGTCTGGATCTTGAAGCGTTCGCCTGAAATGATTGCGACCCTCAAGCAGACCGACGCTGAAGTGGCTGATCCGAATTCGGAACGCAAGCAGGATGAATTGACGCCTGAATATGCGCGCAATGAATACCGTTCGATCAAGCCGGAGATTCTGGTCGCCGTCGGCATCTGTACTCATCTGGGCTGCTCGCCTGTAACCCGCTTTCAGACTGGCGCACAGCCATCGTTGCCGGATGACTGGCATGGCGGCTTCCTGTGCCCGTGCCACGGATCGACCTTCGATCTGGCCGGTCGCGTATTCAAGAACAAGCCGGCTCCGGACAATCTGGAAGTGCCGCGTCATATGTTCCTGAGCGACTCCAAACTGGTCATCGGTAAAGACGAGAAAGGCGAGGCGTAATCATGGCTTTCCACGAAAAACAACTTCCTGCCGATGCGCCTATCGCAGACAAGGCATTGAACTGGGTCGATGCTCGCTTCCCGTTGTCAGCGACATGGAAAGCGCATCTGTCCGAGTACTACGCACCAAAAAATTTCAACTTCCTGTACGTATTCGGTTCGCTGGCGCTGTTGGTGCTGGTGATTCAGATCGTCACCGGTATTTTCCTCGTGATGCATTACAAACCGGACGCCGCACTGGCATTTGCTTCGGTTGAATACATCATGCGCGATGTGCCTTGGGGCTGGCTGGTGCGTTATATGCACTCGACCGGTGCTTCGGCATTCTTCGTCGTTGTCTATATTCATATGTTGCGTGGCCTGCTGTACGGTTCGTATCGCAAACCGCGTGAACTGGTGTGGCTGTTCGGTGTCGGTATTTTCCTGTGCCTGATGGCTGAAGCGTTCTTCGGTTACCTGCTGCCATGGGGTCAGATGTCGTACTGGGGTGCACAGGTTATTGTTAACCTGTTTGGTGCCATTCCTTTCATCGGCCCTGACTTGTCGTTGTGGATTCGTGGTGATTACGTGGTGTCGGATGCGACGCTGAACCGCTTCTTCGCTTTCCACGTGATCGCCATTCCGCTGGTATTGATCGGTCTGGTTGTGGCGCACATTGTTGCCTTGCACGAAGTGGGTTCGAGCAATCCTGATGGCGTTGAAATCAAGGAGAAGCTGGATGAAAAAGGTATTCCGCTCGACGGCATTCCATTCCATCCTTACTACTCGGTGCACGATATCTTCATCGTGACAATTTTCCTGTTCGTGTTCACTGCTGTTGTGTTCTTCGCGCCGGAAATGGGTGGCTACTTCCTCGAGTACAACAACTTCGTTCCAGCTGATCCGCTGAAAACGCCGCCGCACATTGCGCCGGTCTGGTACTTCACGCCGTTCTATTCGATTCTGCGTGCGACCACTTCGGACTTCATGATCTGGCTGGCGGCAGGTGTTGCTGCCTATGTCGCCCTGATCATTCTGAAAACGCGTCTGGCTAGCGTGTTCAAGATCGCCGCTGCAGTAATCGGTCTGGTCGCGATTGCGCTGATGTTCGTCCTCGATGCGAAATTCTGGGGTGTGGTGCTGATGGGTGTTTCGGTCATGATCATGTTTGGTTTGCCATGGCTTGATGTATCGCCGGTCAAATCGATACGCTATCGTCCTGACTGGCACAAATACATCTATATCGTGTTTGGTATCGCGTTTATCATTCTCGGTTATCTTGGCGTGCAAGCACCGACTCCTGCAGGTACTGCTGTTGCACAGATTTGCACCTTCATCTACTTCGGCTTCTTCCTGCTGATGCCATGGTGGAGTGCGATGGGAACATTCAAGCCTGTACCGGATCGCGTTGTTTTCCATCCGCACTAAGCCGCAAAGGGATAAGAGAATCATGAAATTGCTGAAAAAACTGATTGCGGCTCTGGTACTTTTGCCAGGGCTGGCTCTGGCTTCCGGTGGTGAGTTTCCGCTGGATCGTGCACCTGACCACACCAAAGACCTTGCAGCATTGCAGAATGGTGCAAGACTTTTCGTGAATTACTGTCTGAGCTGCCACTCTGCATCGGCACTGCGTTACAACAAGCTGCAGGACATTGGCCTGACCGAAGAGCAAATCAAGAACAATCTGCTCTTCACGTCGGACAAGGTCGGCAGCATGATGACGATTGCCATGGCGCCGAAAGATGCGAAGGAATGGTTTGGCGCTGCGCCACCGGATTTGTCGGTGATTGCTCGTGCCAAGGCATCCGCCGCAGGTTCAGGGCCGGATTGGCTCTACACCTATCTGCGTACCTACTATAAAGACGATACGCGCGCGACTGGCTGGAATAACCTGACTTACCCTAACGTGGCAATGCCGCACGTATTGTGGGAATTGCAAGGCGTGCGCGAAGCCAAATTCGTCGAAGAAAAAGATCCGCATGATGCAAGCAAGGTTGTGCACAAGTTTGCCGGTTTCGAGCAAGTCACGCCGGGCAAGATGACGGCACTTGAGTACGACAAATCGGTTGCCGATCTGGTGTCCTTCATGACCTGGATGGCCGAACCTGCACAAAATACCCGCAAGCGTCTCGGCGTCTGGGTATTGCTGTTCCTGGGTGTATTCATTTTGATCACCTGGCGCTTGAACGCTTCCTACTGGAAAGACATCAAGTAAATTTTCTGCCCGCATGTTGCGGGCATTTGTATCGGGGTGAGCCGTGCTGCGTCTCACCCTTTTGTTTCTAAGGAACTATAAAAATGATGGTTCTCTATTCGGGCACTACCTGCCCATTTTCCCAACGCTGCCGCCTGGTCCTGTTTGAAAAAGGCATGGACTTTGAAGTACGCGATGTGGATCTGTTCAACAAGCCGGAAGATATTTCGACGATGAACCCGTACGGCCAAGTGCCGATTCTGGTTGAGCGCGATTTGATCCTGTACGAATCCAACATCATCAATGAATACATCGATGAACGCTTTCCGCATCCGCAACTGATGCCGGCCGATCCATTGATGCGCGCGCGTGCACGCCTGATGTTGTTCAATTTTGAAAAAGAATTGTTCATCCACGTGCATACGCTGGAAAACGACAAGGGCCGTAGCGGCGAAAAAATCCAGGAGAAGGCGCGCAATGAAATTCGCGATCGTCTGACGACGCTGGCACCGCTGTTCCTGAAAAACAAGTACATGCTGGGTGATGAATTCTCGATGCTGGACGTGGCGATTGCACCGTTGCTGTGGCGTCTGGATCATTACGGTATCGAACTGTCGAAAACAGCTGCACCGCTGATGAAATATGCAGAACGCATCTTTTCGCGTCCTGCCTATATCGAAGCATTGACGCCTTCTGAAAAGGTCATGCGCCGCTAAAAGTCAGCTCATGTATCAAAAGATGTTGTTGCGTGAAAGCTTGCATTTTGTTCAACGACATCTTTTGAAATTCATGTCACACTTTTTGCATGCATGGAACCTGTCCTCATCATGTCTGAAACATCTACCAAACCTTATCTGTTGCGCGCCATATACGAATGGTGCACTGACAACGGATACACGCCGTATATGGCCGCAATGGTCGACGGCGGCACTCGCGTGCCGATGGAGTTCGTCAAGAATGGCGAAATCGTCCTTAACATCAGCTTCAGCGCCACCAGCGGCTTGAAGATGGAAAACGACTTGATTCGTTTCAGTGCACGTTTCGGCGGCGTATCGCGCGACATTTCGGTTCCGGTCGATAATGTGACGGCGATTTATGCGCGCGAAAACGGGCAGGGCATGGCGTTTGAGGCGATCAGCCGCAACGCCGGCACACAGTCTGCTGATGAATTGGCAGATGATTTTTCCGCCGATGAGCAAGCCGGTGCAACGTCTTCTGCACCGACGCTGACGGCCGTGCCAACCACGCACAATCAGCATAGTGAAAAAGATGCTGCTGATGATTCGGATAATGAGCCGGATCCGCCAAAAAAAGGTGGCCGCCCTACACTTACTCGCATTAAATAGCGTAGAATACGCGCTGCGAAAAGTTTCGCCGACTTAGCTCATTTGGTAGAGCAGTTGATTTGTAATCATCAGGTGGCCAGTTCGAAACCGGCAGTCGGCACCAAAATAAACGCCTCACATATTGCATGTGAGGCGTTTTGGTTTTCAGAACGCACATATCTTTCCTCGCTTTTCTCTCGCATTCTCATTTATATCCCCCTCACAGCTTGAGCGCGGTGAGTGTGCGTATGCCACACAGATTCGTTTGACGCTATTTCTACACAGGCACTCACTATCTCTAGTTCATTAGTGCGCAAAACAGAGATTGTCTAAAGTACAATCTGGTACGCATTTACGGGTGCGGTTCGCAACGTGCATCAGCACGTGTCGCTGAGTTGTCAGCGAGGGTGGCGATCGCTGTCACCGCAGAGCGCACTTCAACCATCCAACAAGGTAGAAATTCATGCATGTGGGAATGAGCACCACTGAAATTTTTTTGATCGCGATGCTGTTGATTTTCAGCGTCCCTTACCTGATCTGGCGATTATTCAAAACCGATTATTATGCGCCGCTCGTCGTGGTGCAGATCATTGCCGGCATTTTGCTTGGGCCTGGCGTGATGGGGGCAATATATCCCGACTACTTTGCATTCGTTTTCAATCCGACCGTCATTCATTCCCTTAACGGCATTGCGTGGTGGTCGGTCATGATTTTCGTGATGATTGCCGGCATAGAGCTGGATTTGAAAAAAGCATGGGAGCATAGGCGCGAGAGCTTCATTACCGCAAGCCTTGCACTGGGCACTCCGCTGCTGACCGGTTGCATAGCGGCGGCCGGCTTGCTGCTGTATAGCGGCTGGATAGGTCCCAAAGCCTACACCTGGCAATTCGTGCTCGGTGTGGGCATGGCATGTGCGGTGACTGCATTACCCATCCTCATCCTGCTGATGGAAAAACTGGAAGTACTGCGCCAGCCAATTGGTCAGCGCATCCTGCGCTATGCCAGTCTGGATGACGTTGCCATCTGGGGTGTTCTCGCCATCATTTTGCTGGACTGGACGCGTGTGGGCAGACAGGCAGCATTTCTGATCGGTTTCTCGGTAGCGACTTTCCTGTTTCGCAAATTAATGGTGTGGCTTGAGGAAAAGGACCGTTGGTACGTCAGCCTGATCTGGCTGGCCGTATGCAGTCTTGCCGCCGACTGGGCAGGCTTGCATTTCATGGTTGGCGCATTCCTCGCGGGCGCGGTCATGGATGCCCACTGGTTCAATCAGGAAAAAATGGATTTCCTGCGCCATAACGTTTTGCTCGCCATCATGCCGGTTTATTTCCTCAGTACCGGCTTGAAAACAAACTGGGCAGTCGGCGGCACTGTCGTGTTTGCCGCCGCCGCAGTCCTGCTCGTTGCTTCGGTCGTCGGCAAGCTGGCTGGCGTCCACGTTGCGGGGAAAATCCTTAAATGGGAAAAGGGTGAGGCGTCGATCATAGGCTGGCTGCTGCAAACCAAGGCCCTGATCATGATCATCTTCGTCAATATCCTGCTCGACAAGCAGATCATTACCAGCGAAACCTTTACGGCCTTGTTGCTGATGGCGATTGCGAGCACCATGCTGACGGTGCCTATCGTTTATCCAAAATTGCAGCGTTTGAAATCGCTGATCTTCAAGACGAAATAATGCATGCAGCGCGCTACAGTAATGAGCTGTAGCGCGCTGGCAAGTGCATTTTTATATTGGGAGATGAGGCATGCGCATGCTGCTGCATGCGTGTAGTGCCTACGATTGCGTCTTCAAGCCATTCCAGCGCGGTGTCAGCGTGTGCTGAATCTCGAATAAATCCAGCACGCGGCCTACCGTGTGATCGACCATTTCTGCAATGGATGCAGGGCGGTGATAAAAGCCGGGCAGCGGAGGGAAGATGATGCCGCCCATTTCCGTCACGGCGGTCATATTACGCAGGTGTGCCAGATTGAATGGTGTTTCGCGCACCATCAGGACCAGTCTGCGGCGTTCTTTCAACACCACATCGGCGGCACGCGCGATCAGGTTGTCGGACAGACCGTGTGCGACGGCTGCCAGTGTTTTCATCGAGCAGGGTGCGATGATCATGCCGTCGGACTGGAAAGAGCCGCTGGCAATGGACGCGCCTACATCGCGCACATTGTGAACCACATCGGCCAGCGCTTCGACATTCTTGCGCTTCATGCCGAGTTCCTGATGCAGATTCAACATCCCGGCTTCGGAAATCAGCAAATGTGTTTCTACATCCGGGATGTCGCGCAGCACCTGCAGCAGGCGTATGCCATAGATGACGCCGGTAGCGCCCGTGATGGCGATGATGAATCGCTGCGGGCGCGGCGCCGGTAATGCGACAGCGTCAGCAGACGCCGTCATCTCAGGCTTTCAGCAATGCTTGCAGTTCGCCGGATTCGAACATTTCGTTCATGATGTCGGAACCGCCGATGAATTCGCCCTTGACGTACAGTTGCGGTACGGTAGGCCATTGCGAAAAATCCTTGATGCCCTGGCGTACTTCGGCGTCGTCCAGCACATTGACGGTTACCAGATCAGTTACGCCGCTTTCTTTCAGCAATGCGATTGCCTTGCCGGAGAAGCCGCATTGCGGAAATTGTGCGGTGCCTTTCATGAAAAGCACGACTGGATTTTGGGTTACGGTTTCCTTGATCCAGGATTGTACGTCGTCACTCATTACTGCCTCGCTGTAGTTGATGCGCTGTATTTGCGCTGGTGATCTTGCATGAATGCGTCATTATAAGAAAATCCGGCCGGTTCTGCCGATTATCCCTTCAGTTTGGCAAAAGCCGCTGCCATCGCGCTGCCGCTATCCGCTGCCGGACGTTGCTGATGCTGTGCCAGGCGTTTGCTGTCGTTGCGATCGCCACGCTGCTCAGGTTTGCTGCCGGCAACAGGTGCGGAATCAGACAGTCGCATGGTCAGCGCAATGCGTTTGCGTTTTTCATCGACTTCCAGCACTTTCACTTTCACTACCTGGCCGGCCTTGACCACCGTATGCGGGTCCTTGACGAAGGTGTTGGAAAGGGCGGAAATATGCACCAGGCCATCCTGATGCACGCCGATATCGACGAAGGCTCCGAAGGCAGCAACGTTGGTCACGACACCTTCCAGTATCATGTCCGGACGCAAATCCCGGATTTCTTCCACGCCATCCTTGAAGGTTGCGGTGGTGAATTCAGGGCGCGGATCGCGGCCGGGTTTTTCCAGCTCTTTCAGGATATCGGTGATGGTCGGTACGCCGAACTTCTCATCTGCATATTTGGCCGGATTCAGCGACTTCAATACTTTTTCATCGCCGATGATGCTTTTGACATCTTTCTTGATGTCGGCCAGGATTTTTTCCACCAGCGGATAGGATTCCGGATGGACGGCGGAGGCATCGAGCGGATTGTCGCCAGCCATTACGCGCAGGAAACCCGCTGCCTGTTCAAAGGTTTTATCGCCCAGACGCGGTACTGCGCGCAGATCGGCGCGTGAAGCAAACATGCCTTTCATGTCGCGATAGCTGACGATGCTTTGCGCCACGCTATTGTTCAGGCCGGAGACGCGCGCCAGCAGCGGTGCCGATGCGGTATTGACGTCTACTCCGACCGCATTCACGCAATCCTCGACCACGGCGTCCAGCGAGCGCGCCAGCTGGGTCTGGCCGACGTCATGCTGGTACTGGCCGACGCCGATGGATTTCGGATCGATCTTGACCAGTTCCGCCAACGGATCCTGCAAGCGGCGGGCGATAGAGACTGCACCGCGTATTGAAACATCCATATCCGGCAATTCGCGCGAGGCGAATTCGGATGCCGAGTACACCGATGCGCCGGCTTCAGACACGACGATCTTGGTCAGCTTCAATTCAGGGCGCAGCTTGATCAAATCCTGCGCCAGCTTGTCGGTCTCGCGCGAGGCGGTGCCGTTGCCGATCGAGATCAATGCGACCTTGTGCTTCTCTGCCAACTGCGACAGCGTATGCAAGGTGCCTTCCCAATCGTTGCGCGGCTGATGCGGATAGACGGTGGCGGTATCGACCACCTTGCCGGTGGCATCGACCACGGCCACCTTGACGCCGGTACGCAAGCCTGGATCGAGTCCCATCGTTGCGCGCGGGCCGGCCGGTGCGGCCAGCAGCAGCGCTTTCAGATTCAGTGCAAATACATTGATGGCTTCGACTTCCGCCTTCTCGCGCAAGTTGGTCATCAACTCGGTTTCCAGATGCATGAAGGTCTTCACGCGCCAGGTCCAGCGCACGGTGTCGGCCAGCCATTTGTCGGCAGCACGGCCCTGATTGCTGATGCCGAAGCGCGATGCGATGCGGCTTTCACAAGGATTCAGCGGCGCATCCCATTTCGGCTTCTCTTCTTCGGTATCCAGGCGCAGGTTTACGTTCAGCATTTCTTCGCGACGGCCGCGGAACAAGGCCAGGGCGCGATGCGATGGAATCGTGGCGATGGTTTCCGAATAATCGAAATAGTCGGCAAACTTTTCACCGGCATCCTGCTTGCCCTCGACCACTTTGGATTCGACGATACCGTGCTCGGTAATGTATTCGCGCAAGGCTTGCAGCAGCGTCGCATCTTCGGCAAAACGTTCCATCAGGATCTGGCGCGCACCGTCGAGCGCTGCCTTGGTATCGGCGACGCCCGGATTGTCTATGCCCTCTACCGTGAAGGCAGGCTTCAGATATTTCGCCGCTTCTTCTTCCGGATTCAGCGTAGGGTCGGCCAGCAAGGCATCGGCCAGCGGCGTCAGACCGGCTTCGACCGCGATCTGCGCCTTGGTGCGGCGCTTCTGCTTGTACGGCAGATACAGATCTTCCAGTCGCGTCTTGTCTTCGGCGTGCATGATGGCGTCCAGCAATTCCGGCGTCATCTTGTTCTGTTCTTCGATAGAAGCAACGATTGCAGCGCGGCGATCTTCCAGTTCGCGCAGATAGCGCAGGCGCTCTTCCAGCAAACGCAATTGAATATCGTCGAGGCCGCCGGTTGCTTCCTTGCGGTAGCGGGAAATAAACGGCACGGTGGCGCCTTCATCCAGCAGTGTTATTGCAGCGGCAACTTGTGCGGGCTTGGCCGCGAGTTCGACGGCGAGACGTTGTTCTATGGAAGGGAGCATGAGATTTCAGATTAAGTAAAGCGAGCGTAGATGATACGCAATTGACGCGAATGCGCCAGTCTTGACAGTGGGGGAAACG
>NZ_JBEBPO010000023.1:0-29825 GCF_040395855.1 Herminiimonas fonticola
AGGGGGAATTGGCACTTTTACTTCAGCTAACAGGGTACTTTTACTTCACCGAACGCCAAAAATGCCTTCAATGCACGCCACAATTTACGCAATCTATTTGACATAATATAAATTATGCGAAGTATTGTTCGGCAGATTGAAACCAACGACCACCCCTTATCGTGGCTTTTTATGTCCAGAAGAAAGAGAAAAATGCAATATCCAAACACACGTTACGGCAACCCTGAAGAGCTTCGTTATTACACGCAAGGCATCCCCATCAAGGACATCGCAAGGCGTTTAAAACGTTCGGAAAAATCTATCAAACAATGGCTTTCGCTCGAAAAAAAAATCCCATACTGGGTGCCGGAACTGTTGCGCTTATGGAGCATGGAAAGGAATTTGATACTTCGACAAATGGGATTTACCGAGCAAAAATTAAAACTTGGCTTGATCTCTGGCAATATCTACGGCTTTCCAGAGCCCAAGAAGACAGTCCATGAAACCGATAATAATGCTGGCATTCATATGCCTGACCACGACGCAGATAGCCTATGGCCAAGGCAAAATATACAAATGCGTTGAAAAAGGAAAAACGCTCTACTCCGAATCACCATGCAGGGAAAACGCTTATAACGAAAACCTATTCATTGCCCGAGATGAAAAAATGGGGAATGTCTCACCAGATCGGGAAACCATAGACGCGACTCGGGCAAGAATACGGCAAGATATAAGTGAGCCAACGTTCACGCAGCAAACCATTCGAAACGGCAACAGCACGACCACGACAACCACGACCGTCACCAGACCACCAGCACCAGCATTTGATAAACGCATCATTTGCGAGGCCGTAGAAAATGAAATTCGCGCAATTGACTCACAGGCACGACAAGCAAACAGCGGATACACGCAGGACGCCCTCAAAGAGCAGAAAACAAAAGCCCGACAACGTCAATCACAATACAAGTGTTAAAACGGCTGTGAATCGGCTGTGAATATTTTGACCCTGGAGAGCGAAACAACCATGAGTACTACCGTCCTCGAATCCATTCTGACATGTCCTAACTGTAGCTTTGCCAAGCAGGAGACAATGCCCACCAACGCCTGCCAGTTCTACTACGAGTGTGAAAGCTGCAAAGCGATTATTCGGCCAAAGGCTGGAGATTGCTGCGTCTTCTGCTCCTATGGATCAGTAAAATGCCCGCCTATTCAGGAACAACGAAGCTGCTGCGGATAAGCGTCAGAACGGCGATGTAAATGGATTGTTCCGGCTTCGCCCCGGTGCCGTCACTATCCAAATCGTTTGCAGTCCCTTGTCATGGTAGACCACCATATCGTGCAGATTTCCTTCAGCAGCGATTGCAAAAGCCACTTATGAAGTATCATCCGGCGGCTAAAAATATCTTTTGAAATACAGATGAAATCCGAAAAAAGCTACAACCTGCGTGCACTTCTTGCATCTCATTTCTCCTCAACGGGGTTGCTCATTCAAGAAAATGGAGCCTCGCGACAATGTCTGCTGGGGTTTTTAGACGCGGTTTTGCGCGGCATTGGGCAGGTAATGTTGCAGAATAATAGTTACGCCGGCTTTCTCTTTTTGGCAGGGATTTTTTATAATTCCACGCTTTTCGGATGGGCTGCGTTGTTTGGCGCTGCTATTAGTACGGCAACCGCGATGCTTCTGGACGTTAGTCGCGCGCGCATAGTTGCCGGTCTTTTCGGTTTTAACGGCGCACTGGTTGCGATTGCTTTAGTCTATTTTCTTGAACCTAATATTTTCACCTATGGCTATGTTGTTCTGGCCGCAGCATGTTCAAGCATAGTGATGGCAGCGCTGCTTCATCTTTTTGAAGCCAGGAAAATCCCGGTACTGACTGCTCCGTTTGTTTTTACGACGCTCTTCTTTATCATGGCTTGCGCACGTTTCGGTCACTTGCACTCAACCGGCAACCTGCCAACTGCCGGACTGCCAAAACTCGCCGTCATTGAAGGTGTTGTAACGGCATCCACACTTGTGGAAGGTCTTTTTAACGGTATTGCACAGGTCTTTTTCCAGGGGAATGTAGTCACTGGCATCCTGTTTGCAATCGGACTATTGATCAGTTCCAGAGTGGCATGTGCAGCGGCGCTGATCGGTTCATTTACGGGATTAGTCGTCGCATGGGGCATGGGCGCAGCCGAACCGGCTATTCGTTCCGGTGCTTTCGGATTCAATTCCGTTCTTACGGCAATTGCGATGATGAGCGTCTTTTTTGTATTGAATGCCAGTTCGGCAGTGTATGGGCTGTTTGCCATGATCACGACTGCAGTAATGTTTGCTGCAGTGTCTGCCGCTCTGGAGCCTTTGGGAATGCCGGCGTTGACAGCTCCTTTTGTCATCGTGGTGTGGATTTTTGTCTTGGCAGGCCCCCTCTTCCCCAGACTAAAGCTGCGCTAGGGGCGTGAATTGCTTTGGCCGTCGCTAGCCTGCCAAAGCAATTTTTCAATCGTTTTGAATACCAGACATCAACTCGTTCTTACTTCAGATAAGAGCGCAGAATTTTGACTATCTGTTCAATCTCTTCTTGCCGTTGATCCGGTGCTACGACATCAGCGCCCAGATGTTCCCGGATATGGCTTTCGAGCACTTCGCCCATCAAACCATTCGCAGCACCGCGAATGGCAGCGATCTGTTGCAACACTGCGCTGCAATCACCACCCTGCTCCAGCGCTTTCTCCAGCGCACCGACCTGCCCCTGCATGCGTCTGACCCTGGCTAACAGCTTTTTATTGTCTGCGACATGTGACATAAATAATCTTTCATTCATTCTCATAATATACTAGGGGATAGTATATTAAATTTCAGGATATTGATTCATGAAGGCTTCAAATACGCCGCACGATCCGGTTCACGATCATATTTTTGATCGCGGCAATCCGGTTGGAGAAAAGAAAACCGCGCTGGCATTGGGACTGACGACGATCATGATGGTCGCCGAAATCATCAGTGGTTACGCATACAATTCGATGGCATTGCTGGCGGATGGCTGGCATATGAGTTCGCATACGCTTGCACTTGGCCTGTCTGTGCTGGCCTACGTGCTGGCGCGGCGTTACGCGCACGATTCGCGCTTTGCATTCGGCACCTGGAAAATCGAAATACTGGGTGGTTATACCAGTGCGATCCTGCTGATTCTGGTTGCGGGCCTGATGCTCTACCAATCGATTGAGCGCCTGCTGCACCCTTCTGCCGTTCATTATGACCAGGCCATCGTCATTGCGCTCATCGGTCTGCTGATCAATCTTGCCTGCGCCTATCTGCTGAAAGACGATCATCACCACCATCATGAACATCATCATGCGCATGATGCTCATCATCACGATTTGAACTTGCGTTCAGCTTATATGCATGTGATTGCAGACGCGGCCACATCTGTATTGGCAATTATCGCGCTGTTCGGCGGGAAATTATGGGGCGCGAGCTGGCTGGATCCGTTGATGGGTATAGTCGGTTCCGCACTCGTGTCGGTCTGGGCTTATGGCTTGATCCGGGATAGCAGCCGTGTTCTTCTCGATGCGGAAATGAATGCGCCGGTCGTAATGGAAATCCGGGAGGTGATCGCGGCAAGCCCTGTTGCGGCCCGCATTTGCGACTTGCATGTATGGCGCGTGGGCAAGGAGAAATATGCATGCATATTAAGTCTTGTAACCACCGAAGACGTCGGTCCCGAATATTTTCGTAGGCAACTGGCCATACATGAAGAGCTGGCCCACATCACGATCGAAATCCATCGAGCTTAACGAGTTGAAGCAAAAAAATACCTCCTGAATGGAGGTATTTTAAATAGTGCCTTTGCTGCCGACGCAGTTTAGCGGCCGGTGGAATCGCTGTGGCGGCTAGCCTCGAACAGGAACCATGTACGCTGTTCGGTTTCATCGATCCAGACTTCAATCAGGCTGGTCGTGCCAATATCGTGATGCTCATCGCAGACGCTATGGGCTTCACGCAGGCGTGCACACAGTATTTTATTGTCTTCGCGCAGTTCGGCCAGCATGTCGTTCGGCTCTACGTAATCTGCGTCGTTGTCGAGTATGCGCTGAAGACGGGCGATGTGACCAATCGAACGAAGCGTCGTGCCGCCTACCTTGCGTATGCGTTCGGCGATCAGATCGGTCATTGCATAAATCTGTACCGCCTGATCGTCCAGCAGCAAATGGTAGTCGCGAAAATGCGGCCCGCTCATATGCCAGTGAAAATTCTTGGTCTTCAGATAAAGTGCAAAGACATCTGCCAGTACGCCGTTCATGGCGCCGGTAATATCCTTGGATGCTTTTGCATTCAGGTCGCTGGGTGTAATCAGCTGGGTCAGCTGTCTGCGTTTCACATCCGGTTTTTTAGCAACGGCTTTTTTCATCTTTTGCTCCTTGCATAAGTAAATGCTACTGACTGAAATCGGAACCGCTTCAAGGCATGCGTTACAAGCATACCGTCAAACCATGAGCGCTGCATCGACCGACCGGCAATACTGAACGAATACCTTTATCGATTTGCCGGTTTGGTCAGGAAAAACTTGACTGCCAGATCGACTATTGGCGGCTGAATGGAATGATTGCCGTTGAATTCCAGATACGTGACGTCGTAACCGGCAGCCTTCATCTTTTGTGCATTCGGACGCCCGCTGGTTTCAATCGGCAGTTGTTCATCAGACAGACCATGGGTAATGAATATATGCGGAGCGCCTTCTTGCATGAAGACCGACATGAAGCCGCCGGAAAACACGACCACATGGGTCACCAGATCGCCATTTGTAAGGCCGATGGACATCGCATAGCTGCCGCCATCCGAGAACCCGGCAAAACAGAAACGGTCAGGGTCGATAAAATAATGCTCGGCGACTTTCGCCAGTGCAGTATTGAGTCGATGCAGGTCCGGGCCGTTACCGCCGATGACGATATCCCAGGTCGGATATATCGACTGCGGCACCATCAACAGAAACTGATTCTGCTCTGCATGCTGCTCCAGAAAGTGCGCAACTTTTTCCGCACTGCCGCCGCCGCCATGGAACAGGACCATTAAAGGAACTGCAACCTCTTCTTCCAGTCCGTTTGGAACATACAGGAAGGTATCGCGTTCTTCGGCTATGCCGAGCGAATGGCGGCCGGGTTGCAAAGGTGGTTTTGTAGGTTGTGTGTGGGCAAACGAGAGCCGGCCCATAAGTGAAGGATCGATCATGGCTCTATCTTACCTTCTTCAGCCGCACTTGAGAACCGGTTGCGGCATCTGGCGGGCGACAAGTGCGATTTTTACGGCGTTAAGCGACAAAGAAAACAGGCGTGCACTGCCCTGCATCTTTGCCGCAGATACAAAACACCTCGCTTGCATTACGCAAGACAAGGCATCACAAGTACGGATAATTATTGAAAGCTGCGCTGAACAGGCGGCGTCCACTGATACAACCAGGTTTCAGACAGAGCTTGCCCATCTGCACTCAGGTACAAGCGCAGATCGATAGGCCCCTGAATATCGTCCGCAATTTTCAGATCGAACATGGCGCGATAACCTTTCACATCATCCAGCGGACGCGCAGAAGTGACTTCTATCGTCCCTTGCGTGGCGCTGATGACAGGTTCCACCTTGACGTTTTTTCCCAGCAGCGCCAGATCGCCGCCGACAAAATCGACCGCAAAGCGCCATGAGAAATAGGTCCGTTTTTTACCCACTACCCCACCTATGCCGGTGCGGGTCGCTGCCACGGTCGCTGCCTGTGGCACAGCGGGCATTTTGCTGCCCCAGTGCAGCTTGTAACCGAACAACAATTCCTGTCCCGGTTGCGGCGTGGCTTCCGGGTTCCAGAACGCGACAATATTGTCGAAGGTTTCATCGATGGTTGGAATTTCTACTAGCTGGATAGAACCTTTACCCCAGCCGGATTTTGGCTCCACCCAAAGACTGGGGCGGCGTTCGTAAAACACGCCGTCATCCTGATAGTGATCGAAATTGCGATCGCGTTGCATCAAACCGAAACCACGCGGACTTTCATCGGCATAGGCATTGAAACGCAGATTTTCCGGATTCACCAGCGGACGCCAGATCCATTCGCCCTTGCCTGAGTACATCGCCAAGCCGTCCGAATCATGAATTTCAGGACGCCAGTCATTGCTGATGCGGCGGTCGTTTTCAGCAGTAAGAAACATGCTGGTCAAAGGCGCGATGCCCATGCGCTCTATCGACTTGCGCGGATAGAGCGCGACATCGACATCCATCAGCAGCGTTGCGCCAGGCATGATCTCGAAGCGATAGGCGCCGGCGATGCTGGGCGAATCGAGCAAGGCATACACCACCAGTTTGCTTGATTGTCGCGCCGGCCGCTCCAGCCAGAATTCGGTAAAGCGTGGAAATTCTTCCGGCCGCGCCATGCCGCAGTCAATGGCCAAGCCGCGCGCAGATAGGCCGTATTGCCAATCACCGCCCACTGCCCTGAAATAACTGGCGCCCAGAAATGCAGCCACGTCGCGCACCAGATCGGTATGAAAATTTACCCGGAAGCCGGCAAAACCAAGATCCCTGGGCAGATCAGAACCTTTCAGTCCGCTTTTCCCGTAATTGAACATGGCCGGATCGTAAGCCAGTTCGCGTGCCTTGCCATCTTCAAGTTCGTGGATTTTGACCGATTGCGTGGCATACATGCCGAGATGGAAAAATTTGGTCTGGAAGCGCAACTTGTCCCCAGCCCACAAAGCATGGTCGTCGCGGTAGGCAATCGACTGGTATTGGTCCCAGTCCAGCGCCTTGACTTCAGCCGGCACTTCCATGTCCGGCAAATGGTAAGGCTGGCCGGCCATTTCACGGGCGCGCCCTTTCAACCATGCATAGTCAAAAGACGCAGCCTTGCCCAAGGTTTTCAATTTTGCGGGAGCGGTTCCTGCAGCATATAACTGCGGTGCGGAAAAACCGGCCAGCGCAAGCGCGGCGGACGCTTTGAGTAAATCACGACGTTGCATCGGGCTCCTTTGTTGAATTGTGGCAAGTGCCAATCCCATTTGGCATAAGCAGAGCGATAACGTTCAATTTGCATGTCGCTCATACGCGTAACTTGAGGCATGCAGTGACGATGTCTTGTGTTTACTACGGCAGCAAAGAGTTTTATTAATTGAAATTAACTTTATAAATCATGCATATATGTATTTAAGTTAAAGTTGATTGTTAAAACTAAATCGACTTTCATGGCATGGAAAGCCTGGTTTTCTCCATGCAGCCTGATGGGAGACAAGCAGCCGTATGTTCGCTATCATTTGGTGTTCACCCACTGAATGAAAAAGGAAGTAGAAATGAGCGACACGAATACCGACGCAGCAGTACAACCGGAAACCCTGACCAAAAGCGAAGTAGCTTCATTCTGCCGCCATCTGGGCCGTAGTCTGAAAGGCATCACCGGCAATGACTCCGCGCTCGCCGCACACCTGATGCGCGAATCGGAATATCTGGAACAAAACAAATTCAGCGCCGCCGCCGAGATGTTCGCGACGGTATCCACAACTCTGGATCCGAATCCGCCTAAAAGAGACGCTTCCTGATCAGTAATGTGGGAGCACGGCATGCAGATCATTCACTGATCTGCATGCCGATTTCAAACATGCAGGCATGTCGACACTTGATCGATTTGCATCGCT
This sequence comes from Herminiimonas fonticola, assembly GCF_040395855.1. Lineage (GTDB taxonomy): Bacteria > Pseudomonadota > Gammaproteobacteria > Burkholderiales > Burkholderiaceae_D > Oxalicibacterium > Oxalicibacterium fonticola_A. Next base: position 7,630 of record NZ_JBEBPO010000023.1, read on the forward strand.
TACAAAAAATATCCCACCCGCTGCACGATAACCACATACATCATCGCCAAACGACGCTATGATCAGCGCCCGATGCAAAAATTTTCGAGCGCATATGATCCGGTCTTTTCTTCTCGCATTTCTCTTCGCACTTAGTGCATCTGCATCAGCCATGTCGCTGGGTTCCAAGCATGCGATCGTCATCGACGAGGCGACCGGCAAGGTATTGTTCGAGAAGAATTCCAGCGATATCGTGCCGATTGCGTCGCTGACCAAGCTGATGACAGCGATGGTCATACTCGATGCACGCATGGATATGCATGAGCACATCGTGATCACCGACGATGATGTCGATACACTCAAATTCAGTTCGTCCCGTGTGCCGGTAGGCGCCATGCTGACTCGCAATACGCTGCTCGAACTTGCCTTGATGTCGTCCGACAATCGTGCTGCACATGCGCTGGCGCGCACCTATCCGGGCGGCATTGAACACTTCAAGCTGGCGGCACGCAACAAGGCGCATGCATTGTCCTTGCGCCGCACGAATATCGAGGAACCAACCGGGCTCTCCCCTTACAACACATCGACCGCGAGCGATCTGGCCAAACTGGCAATGGCCGCTGCGCGCTATCCGGAAATTGAAAGAATCACCACCTCGGCAGGCGATTTGATCGACCTGGGTGGCTCGGCTCGCCGCTATCACAACACCAACAAACTGGTGAGTGACAAGAACTGGACGATTTCCCTGTCCAAAACAGGTTACACGCAGGAGGCCGGCCGTTGCATCATCATGCGCGTACGGACTGCCGGGCGCGATGCCATCATGGTGTTATTGAATGCGCGTGCCAGCGCAAACCGGACTGCCGATGCCATCAGCCTGCATCGTTTTCTGATGGCAGGACATGCGCAGCCGGTCATGGCAGGCTTGAATTTGAAGTAATAATGTTGGACTCGCGAAAGGCAATGTATCCCGCTTCGCGCAATTGATCGCTGAACCTGATCTTCAGATATGCCGCTGAAATTCCAGCGGTTTGACTTCTTTCTTCGCTTCAGCCTGCACTTCCGGATTGGATGCACAGCTGGAGCAGCTACTGCATCCACTGCCGCAACCGCCACCTGAAGATTCGCCAGGCTGCAAAAATCCGCCGAGTTTGCGCAACAGCACGGAATGCGATGGCTGGCTCAACATGGTTGCCAGCGCCAATTGCCTGCCGCGCACCCATTTGGGCAACAACTTGCGCAGCACATACAGCGCGCTGACCAGCACTACCGCACCAATAATCACATCCTGCACAAATCCGTAGATCGTCATGTGAGCGCCTTCGTAATCTGGTAAGTCAGGAATGCAGCCAGATAAGCCAGGCCGAACAGATAGCCTGCGGAAATCGCCACTACACGCCAGGAATTCGTTTCACGCCGAATCACCGCCAGCGTCGACATGCATTGCGGTGCAAATACATACCAGGCCAGCAATGCGAGTGCAGTCGCCAGCGACCATTGCGCGGCAATCACCGGCCCCAGTTGCGCCGCCACCGCATCTTCGCTGCCCGACATTGCATACACGGTGCCCAAAGCCGAGACCGCTACTTCACGCGCCGCCAGGCCGGGAATCAATGCAATGCAGATTTGCCAGTTGAAACCGACAGGTGCAAACACATGCTCCATCAGGCGGCCTATCTGGCCGGCCAGACTGTAATCGATGGCCGGCAGCGTTGCGCCTTCCGGCGGCGCCGGAAATGTCGAAAGAAACCACAGCAGTACGGTCAGCGACAGGATGATGGTCGTTACGCGACGCAGGAAGATCAGCGCTCTTTCCCACAGGCCGATAGCGATATTGCGCACGCCAGGCAAACGGTAGGACGGCAATTCCATCAGCAAGGCATGTTCGCTTTTATCCTTGCGCATGCGCTTGATCACCCATGCGACGGCAAATGCGCTGACGATGCCCGCCACGTACAACACGAACAGGACAATGCCTTGCAGATTGAAGATATTCCACACCGTCGTGGCGGGAATGAAGGCCGCGATCAGCAAGGTATAGACAGGCAAGCGTGCCGAGCAGGTCATCAGCGGTGCCACCAGTATCGTCGTCAGACGGTCGCGCGGGTCTTGAATGCTGCGGGTCGCCATGATGCCGGGAATTGCGCAGGCAAAGCTGGACAACAAGGGAATGAACGAGCGCCCGGTCAAGCCGGCCTTGAACATCATCCGGTCGAGCAGGAAGGCGGCACGCGGCAGGTAGCCGGATTCTTCCAGCACCAGAATGAAGAGAAACAGAATCAGAATTTGCGGCAGAAACACCAGCACCGCACCCAGGCCGGCGAAAATGCCATCAACAATCAGGCTGCGCAACAAGCCATCCGGCAGTGTTGATGCAAACCATTGACCGACGATAGTTACGCCTTCGGTAATGCCATCCATCAGCGGTTCAGCCCACGAAAACACGGCCTGAAAAATGAAGAACATCACCGCTGCCAGAATCGCCAGGCCGAATACCGGATGCAAGACCCAGCGATCGATCATCTCATCGTTCATCGCAGTTGCGCGCGGCATGGTGACGGCAGCGTTCAGTATCTCGCGTACCTGCGCATGGAGGTCAGCAGCCTTTCCTTCTGTGGCTGGTACTGCTTTCGGCAAGGCCATGCCATCGAGATGGGCTACCAGCGCTTTTGCACCATCGGTGCGTATCGCCACTGTTTCGATTACATCCATGCCGAGCTGGCGCTGCAGTTCTTCGCGATCGATGCCGATGCCACGCTTGCGCGCTGCATCCATCATGTTCAAGGCAAGCACCATCGGCCGCCCGAGTCGCTGCACTTCCAGCACGAAACGTAAATGCAAACGCAGATTGGTCGCGTCCGCAACGCAAACGATCAGCTCCGGCAGTTCTTCGCCGGCGATACGTCCAAGGCAGATATCGCGCGTAATGACTTCATCCGGGCTGGTGGCATCCAGACTGTAGGCACCCGGCAGATCCAGCAGATTGAAGACACGGCCGGACGGCGCAGTGAAGCGCCCTTCTTTTCGTTCTACCGTTACACCGGCATAGTTAGCGACCTTCTGACGACTGCCGGTCAGTTGATTGAACAAGGCAGTCTTGCCGCAGTTTGGATTGCCGACCAGCGCGATACGTGAAATAGACATGGAATAAATAATTAGCTGGCAAGGTGGATACGCACACGCTGCGCTTCCGAACGACGCAAGGCGAAACGTGTAAAACCGATCTGCACCAATAAGGGATCGGCGCCTATCAACCCGCGCGCCACGATGCGAACCGGCTCGCCCGAGACAAAACCGAGTTCGCGCAAGCGTTTGGCAATCGGGTCATCGCCGACCATATCAGTGACGTCATCGACCACGGCAGAAGTAAAGGGAAGCAATTCTGATAGATTCACAAAAGGCCAATACAAATAACAATGATTCTCATTATATTCTACTTTTGTGTTTGAGGCATCTTCGCAAATGACAGAGGATGCATTCGCGCAGGATCAATTACAGCAACTGTATTGTTGCGGGTGCAGACGTGTACTTGATCCTTGCCGTACAGACGGGCTTTCTGCAGATTTCCTGTACTGTACGGCTTGTTTCATGCCGCTTGTTTCATGCATCAAGCAGCATGTTTTTTCACCCACGCAACGTATTGATCCATCCAGTTCTGCAGAAATTGCTTGCTGCCTGCACCGATATTTCCATCCGCATCGAACAAGCCTTCCTTCGCTTGAATGAATGTCTCCGGCTGGCCCAGTGCCGGAACATCCAGATAAGCCAGAATATTGCGCAAATGCTGTTGCGCCAGAGCGGTACCGATGGCGCCGACCGATACACCCAGAATGCCGGCCGGTTTACCTGCCCATGCACTCTGGCCGTAAGGACGCGATGCCTGATCGATTGCATTCTTTAGCACGCCGGGAATCGAGCGATTGTATTCAGGAGTAACGAACAGCAGGCCTTGAGATGCCAGAATTTCAGCTTTCAGGCGTTTGACAGGCGGCGACTGATTCGCATCGTCATCCTGGTTGTAGAGCGGCAGATCGGAAATTTGCAACTGCTTGAAGGAGAAATCGGATGGAGCCAGTTTTACAATGGCATTCGCCATTTGATGATTGAATGAATCCTTGCGCAAACTACCAACGACAACAGCGATCTGGTACGTGCTCATGATGACTCCTGGTTAGAAAGAATCTTGCGTTTGTGTTGTTTGTTATAGCAGCATACTTCCGGTTGCCGGTCATCACACTGTTTTACCGCAACCGGATGGAACGATGATAAACAAAAAACCGCCATGACGTTTACCATGCATGACCTGCTCCCGAATGAATGACAAACACACGCATGAACCCAGAACACCTGTCGCTCCTGCTTAGCCGCACCATGCCTTACGGGAAATACAAGGGTCGCCTGCTCGCCGATCTGCCCGGACATTATCTGGGCTGGTTTGCGCGCGAAGGTTTCCCCAAGGGAGAGCTCGGCAGTCTGCTCGCATTAATGTATGAACTCGACCATAACGCGCTGCGACATTTACTCGATCCCTTACGCGCCGGCTGATTTGCCGGAATCAATGCATCGATAAATCAGCGCCCTGCTCCGGCTGCCGGCAAACCAAGTTCAACCATATCGATCAGGCGCTGGCCGATTGCTTCAGCCTGCTGAGTATCCAGCACACGCAAAGGTCCGTCGATCAGCAGCATTGAAAGTCCGTGCACTGCGGACCATGCAAGAAACTCTGCACCTGGCCGCCGCTCCGGCGTCAATACTCCGGCAGCAAGCAGTTCATCCAGCGCAGAACTCAATAGCTGAAATGGCGTCAAGCCGCTCTTGCCGGCCATTTCCGGAATACCGGCCCTTTGCAAATCTTCATGCACGGAAAACGCTGTGCGAAACAACCCAGGTTCGGCACGCGCAAAGCGCATGTACCCGGTGCCAACCGCACGCAAATGGGCACGTGCAGTGTCGGCAACATTGCCATCCGATCCGACAACTGACCATTCGGCTTCAATCGCCTGCGCAAGTTGCGCCTGCGCGGCGGCACATACTGCCTGCAATAATGCATTGCGATCGGCAAAGTGGCGGTATGCCGCATTCGGCGCTACGCCAGCCTGCCTGGTCACTTCGCGCAACACCACTGCCGTTGGTCCGCCGAGGCGTGCCATTTCGGTTCCCGCATCCAGCAAGGCGCGATACAAATCGCCATGGCGATAGGTTTCGCGTTTGGGAGAACTCATTTTCTTTGTCATTTTCTATAATTGTGTACACTGTACACTATGTGTAATATTATTTATGGACACTGTACACAACAATCCATTTCAAAGGAGAAACATCATGCAAACAGCTATCAGAAAAACGGCTGCAGAAGCCGATGTACGCAAGCTAATCGAGAGTTGGCAAACGGCTGCTACAGCCGGCAACCTCGATGCCATCATGTCGCACTACGCGCCGGATGTCGTCGCCTTCGATGCCATCTTCGCCTTGCAATTCAAGGGAGTCGATGCGTACCGAAAGCATTGGCAGAGCTGTCTGACCATGTGCAGCGGTCCGATGATTTTCAACATGCAGGAATTGAGCATTACAGCCGGCGACGATATTGCCTTCAGCCACTGTCTTAATCAATGCGGCGGCACAGACAAGGATGGAAATGAACATTCTTCATGGATGCGTGTCACAACTGGCTATCGCAAGACAAATGGACAATGGCGTATTGTGCACGAGCATTTTTCGGCACCCTTTGATCCCGAAAGCGGCAAGGCATTGTTCGACCTGAAGCCGTAAGGCATATTCGCAACGCCAAATCATCGCCTGTCATGACACCTGTACCTTCTGTTGAAGATGAAAATGTCCGGCTCGAATCGGTACCTGCAGCAATGCAGGAGGATGATTATCGACGAATGCTCAGGCAATTCGATCTGCTCTGGGAATCTTCTACAACGGAGCATGACCAGCAGGAAATGCAAAGATTGCTCGCCTTGATTGAATCATATGAACACGAACGAAAAATCCGCGCATTACCCTCATCCGCGACGACCTTAACGGAACAGGCTCGTCATCAGTTGCAGCACCCAGGAAGTTCACTTAAAGGAGAACCACCATGAGCAAGGCACAAGTCCAATCCATTCCCGCAGGCATGCATAGCGTGACACCGCATCTGGTATGCGCCGGCGCTGCAGATGCCATTGCGTTTTATATCAAGGCATTCAATGCCGTTGAAACATTCAGATTGCCTGGTCCCGAAGGCAAACTGATGCATGCACAACTCCGCATCGGAGACTCCACCATCATGCTGGTCGATGAAATGCCCAGTTGCGGTGCGCTTGGTCCGAAAGCGCTCAAAGGTACGCCAATCTCGCTGCACCTTTATGTTGAAGATGCCGACGCAGCTTTCGCACGTGCTGTTGCCGCCGGCGCCAGCGTCAAACTCGCGCTGACAGATATGTTCTGGGGCGATCGTTACGGTGTAGTGGAAGATCCGTTTGGCCACCAATGGTCGATTGCCACCCACATACGCGATGTCGGCCCGGAAGAAATGCAACAGGCCATGCAAAAAATGGCTGCCTGATGACGTAAATAATGCGGGCGAACTCACGTTACGAACCCAGACGGATGACGATGGCACGTGACAGTATTCAAGCTGTGACTGCACCAGAACAAAGCCCCCATTATTTCCAATGGGGGCTTTGTTTACTGATTGGCCCATCAATTCTTTAATCTTGGGCCACAATTTTCCACTTTAATTTTTCAACTTTTCAACTACCGCGGCCAAAAAATCAAGATCCTCTATCGTATTCCTGCCCGTAGGTTTCGAGCGAGCACTTAAGGCAACTACCACCAGATTTTCTTCTGGATTGATATAAAGATATTGTCCATGGATTCCTCTACCCATGAACGCTTGCTCATGAACTTTTCCGGCTTCAGGCTTCATCGTCCACCATTGATAGCCATAGCCATTCTTGCCGGTGACACCGGTAATTGGCTTTGCCGTGGTTGCTTCGGCTAGCCAATTATCGGGGACAATTTTTTTCCCATTCACTTCTGCGCCATTGAGAATAAATTGTCCGAAGCGCGCAAAGTCACGCATCACTGCGAGAATGCCACTCCCCCCAACCTCATGACCATTTGGGGAGTCCAGCCACCAAAAACCATCAGCCTGCATCCCTACTGGAATCCACACCTTCTTGGAAAGATAGTCTGCCAAATGCATCTTTGTTGCGGCTTGAACAATCTCGCCAATCAATACCGTTTCACCTGTGCTGTAGTTAAAGTTCTTTCCCGGTTCAGAGGCTTTTGGCAAGGTTTTCAAAATGTCAAAAATACCGCCCTTCTGATTGCTTGCAATTTGCAGCTCCAACAATTTTCTTCGGTCCGAGCTTGGGTCGGTATAAGTTTCATTCCACTTCACCCCCGAAGCCATCATGAGCACATCCTTGATCGAAACATCCTGATAAGCACTGCCAGCAAGTTGCGGCAAGTACTTCACTACCGGATCGTCCACACTAGTGATATAGCCATCTTTAATCGCAACACCAACCAGAGTGGATACAAAAGATTTTGCTACCGACATGGACATCCATCTTGTATCTGGTTTTAGTCCGTAATCGTAGTGTTCATAGGCAATTTTTCCATTCTTCAGCACAAGTAAGCCAACCACCCGATTTAAAGCGACATAATCTGGCAAATCATATTTTTTACCCTCTGAGGTGAAAGTCAAAGAGGTTAATTGCTTGTCGCTTAAAGGCAGTGGAGATGCCTTACCACCTGCTTTAATCACCCGGGTTGGGAAAATCTTGTTGGTGTTTTGATAGGTTCGAACAGCTTTGTCTGGATAGAGAGAACCATCGTAGATTTCGCGAGCCGTACCAATATCAGGGCTAGCTGGTGGCTTGGCAAAGCTGTTAAAAGTGAAGGTCGTCGAAGCAACAAGTAACGGTATTAAAACAATTAACTTTTTCATGAGGCGTCTCCTGTCATTGTTCTTGTTTAACAATCATTTCATGCCAAAAACAACCCTGAAAGTTCTGGCTAACCCTTTTTAAGGTGATCCAGAAATTCAATCTATTACTTTAGAAAAGCTCTTGCAGTCGGCATATAAAAATTAATACCCACAACCGACTTTACTCTAAAAAAACATCTCATAAAGTACATTCAGGCGGCTAACTTCATGCGCTTTTCGGAAAATGTTTAAATTGATCAAATCGCCTTGCGCAACGTCAGATTGATCCGATACTCGCCGGTCAGCGGATGGCTATCCGTTTTGACGGGCAAAATGCCGTGATAACGCAATCGTGCCGCCCCACCCCAGACGACAACATCGCCATGCGTCAATTTCACCCGCATGGTCTTGTCCGTACGCTGCGTGCCGCCAAATAAAAATATCGCCGGGACGCCAAGCGAAACGGAGACGATGGGCTGGCTGAAATCCTGCTCGTCTTTATCCTGATGCAGGGACAGCCGTGTGCCCGCCGCATAGCGGTTGATCAGGCAGGCATCCGGCTTGAAATCGCTGAAACCTGCCTGTGTCGCCGCATCGGCTGCCAGCGTGGAAAAAAGTGCAGGCATGGATGGCCACGGTTTGCCGCTATCCGGGTCTACCGTATCGTAGCGATAGCCGGTGCGATCCGATACCCAGCCATACGTCCCGCAATTACTCATTGCAACCGACATGCGGAAACCGCCCGGCGTGACCAGATGCCGTAATGGTGCCACGCTGAAAACTTGTTCCAGCGCCGAGAGAATATCCACTTCTCCAGCCAGCGCAAATCCGCGCAAGACGACTGCATCCGGGCACAGCTCTTCGCGCCAGCTGTGCGTTTCTTCCGCATCAAACAAATTCAGATTCATGCACGCGCCTTCTTGTTCCCACGTTGCTAGTTGAAATATTCATTCCGTATTTGTTGGTGCGATCTGCGAAAAAAGGAAATTCATACATGGCAGTATGCTTCGTACATCTGATCATCTCCGACAAGTCAGATCGCTGCAAATTTCTCCATACATGCACAGATACCATCCGGTATTTGATGCTCAATCCTGCATAGAAAAGGCCGACATCCGAAAATCCTGAGCCTTTGAGCATTGTCACATTTTCCTCTGATAAAAAATTGTTAGCCTGGTGCGGATTGCTTCTCGGATGCTTTCCGCATAAGTCTGGCCTGCTTCCTTGCAGACAACATCACTCTGTTCTACACAAGCGATCATTTTGCGGCTCACATCGTCGGCAGCGCAGTGTATTCTTTCGCAATGGATTCCATGATCGCCGCCTCCGCACGGGCGCTCGCCGCTGGCGATGCGCTTGGTGCCCTTGCACGTGTCGCTCTTCGCGATGATCCACCGGCTCTAGCCTTGCGCGGCATTGCAATGGCTCAGCTTGGCGAGCATGCACGGGCTCGTGAACTCATTCGTCGCGCGGCCCGTGGCTTTGGTGCCCATGAAGAGCTGGCGCGCGCGCGCTGTGTTGTTGCAGAGGCTGAAATAGCGATGGCCATGCGCGATCTTGGAACTTCGCCCCGCTCGCTAATCGCTGCAGTGACTACTCTTGAGATGCATGGCGATCAAGCCAACGCAATGCAAGGCAAGCTCATCGCAGCACGAAAGCTCTTGCTGCTGGGCCGCCTTGACGAAGCCAGGACTGCACTAGAGCAGCTCGATACACGCGGCCTTGCACCGTCGCTCGTGGCGGTCGCCGAGTTGGCTGCAGCGGAGTTGGCACTGCGCTCACTTCGTATTGACCATGCACGGATAGCATTAGGCCGTGCTCGGGAAGCAGCAGATCGCGCACGGGTGCCCATGCTTCAGGCCGAGGTATCTGATGCACTGGCCGTATTTGATCGCCCCGCTGCCAGGCAACTTTTCGCTGGTGATGAGCAGACATTGTGCCTCGATGAGGTGGCCATGCTTTTGGCCTCCGGCACGTTAGTGATTGATGCCTGCCGTCGCGGGCTGATCTCCGGCGCTGCGCGGCAATCGCTGGCGCGCCGTCCAGTGCTATTCGCCCTGCTACGCTCGCTTGCCGAAGCTTGGCCCGGTGATGTTGAGCGTGCCGCATTGATTGCGTACGCATTTCGGACCAAAGACCCCGACGAGACTCACCGCGCACGCCTGCGGGTCGAGATCAGTCGTCTGCGTGCGCTGATTGCGCCGATGGCGCATATCGAAGCAACTCCGCGAGGGTTCCTCCTCAGGCCGCTCGGCAAGCGTGCTGTTGCATTGCTGGTGCCACCGATTGACGGCGATGAAGCGTCAATGCTCGCGCTTCTGTCGGATGGCGCTGCATGGTCTACCTCAGCCCTGGCGCTGGCATTGAATGCAAATCAACGCACTGTGCAACGCGCGCTCGTCCAGTTGGAGGCGGCTGGCCAGGTGCGTTCGATCGGACGGGCGCGGGCGCAGCGTTGGTTATCATCGCCACTGACTCAATTCACGACAATCTTGTTACTCCCCGCTGCGCTATCGATGACATAAAGTGTTTTTGAGCGCCAATCCGAGGCGCAATACAAGGAGCTGACAATGACTACCAGTACTATCAAAAACACCCCGCAGCATGCAATGCGCACGGCGGAGATCGTGCGTGAATATGGCCCGTTCAATGGCGCCGAACGTGTACACGGCGTGACCCACGACGGCGAACACGTATGGGCCGCCACCGATGGCATGCTGATTGCGTTCAATCCGGAAAACGGCGAAATTACGCAAACTCTGGACCGTGCGTGCGACGCAGGAACTGCCTTTGACGGCAAATACCTTTATCAAATCGCGGAAGAACGCATCGATAAAATCGATCCTGCCAACGGCAAGGTAGTGGCATCCATTCCGGCTCCCGGCCACGGGTATGACTCGGGCATGGCGTGGGCAGAAGGCAGCTTGTGGGTTGGTCAGTACCGCGACCGAAAAATCCATCAAATCGATCCCGCTACCGGCACCATCATCCGCAGCATCGAGTCCAATCGCTTCGTTACTGGCGTGACCTGGGTTGATGGCGAACTCTGGCATGGAACATGGGAAGGTGATGAAAGCGAACTCCGTCGTATCAATCCGGAGAGTGGCGCAGTGCTTGAACAGTTGGAAATGCCTGTCGGGACCGGTGTCAGCGGGCTCGAGTCAGATGGTGCCGACCTGTTTTACTGCGGTGGTGGCGGGAGCGGAAAGGTGCGCGCTGTTCGGCGTCCCAAAGGGACGCGTCAATGATCGCATATCACGGTTTTCCTGAAAAAATCGACAACAAAAAAGCCCGCGCAAGCGGGCTTTTCTTCTATCTGATCAAGCTGACTTCGCTTATTTGTTGACCAATGCACGCGGTTGCAACAAGGCGAGTCCGGCACCGATCACCAAGGCGCCGGCAACAAAATACATGCCTGCGTTGGTGCTGCCAGTCACGTCCTTCAACCAGCCGACGATGGATGGGCTGACGAAACCGGCCAGATTGCCGACCGAGTTGATCAAGCCGATACCGGCAGCAGCTGCAGCGCCGCTGAGGATGGCGCTTGGATAAGTCCAGAATACCGGCATCGTCGACAACATGCCTGCAGTACCGAGCGACAAGGCCATCAAAGCCAGCACCACGTTATCACCATATACGGTGCTGAGGAACAGACCGAGGCCGCCCAGCGCACTGGCAATGGCAAAATGCCAGCGACGTTCACGCATGCGGTCTGCGCTACGCGCCACCAGCAAGGTTGCAATCACGCCGCAGGTATAGGGAATCGCGGTCAACAGACCAACATCCAGCGCATCCTTGACGCCGGATGCCTTGACCAGCGTCGGCAGATAGAAGCTGATGCCGTACAGACCCATCATGCAGCAGAAATAAATTGCAGCCATCAACCAGACTTTAGGGTTCGAGAACACGCTCGCTACCGAATGCGATTTGTTTGCGCCGCCGCCATCTTGCGCAATATTTTCTTCCAGCAGCTGTTTCTCATTGTCAGACAACCATGTCGATGCACGAATGGTGTTTGGCAGATAGAACAGTGTGATGATGCCCAGAACCAGCGATGGAATGGCTTCCAGCAGGAACAGCCATTGCCAGCCATGCCAGCCGTTGGCGCCGGCAAAGTAATTCATGATCCAGCCAGACAAGGGACCGCCGACCACGCCGGCAATCGGGATGCCGATCATGAACAAGGCATTCATCCGACCGCGACGCGAGGATGGGAACCAGTAAGTGAGATACAGAACGATGCCAGGGAAAAAGCCGGCTTCTGCCACACCAAGCAGGAAGCGAATCACATAGAACATCGTAGGCGAAGTCACGAACATGGTCGCCGCTGACAGGACGGACCAGGTAATCATGATGCGGGCAATCCAGACGCGGGCGCCGACACGATGCATGATGATATTGCTCGGAACTTCAAACAGGAAATAACCGATGAAGAAAATACCTGCTCCAAGGCCGTAGACGGTTTCGCTGAATTGCAGATCGTTCAACATTTGCAATTTAGCGAAACCGACGTTGACGCGATCGAGGTAAGCCGCGACGTAGCAGATAAAAAGGAAAGGTAGCAACCGCAAGGTTACTTTCGCGTAAGTACGATTTTCCAGCGACTCGCGGTCACTGATAGTGCTGAGAGGAATAGCGCTCATAGAAAAATATCTTATTCAGAATTGTCGGAACAAAGACGACCAGAGGTAAACCCGTCTTTGTTTATGCCGGATGATGCATAGTCGCTAATAGGGGAAGCGATGCGTTTAAACTGCTACAAATGCTGGATTGACAGACGTTTGCGAGATGCCGGTGGGGGGTGGTACCGAACGAGAATAAAGACCGGTTTTGCCGGTTTTTTGATAGTAACCCCGCGGATTATCGTCACACATGCAAACATTTCATGCGCACATGAAAATAATGCTGCGAAGCAGCAATTTTCATGAAAAGCGTTTTTAAAGTGTAAATACTTTCGCTATTCGCGCTTGCATTTTGACTTTTCCACTAATGTGCATTGCTGTTTTAGCATCGCTTATTGAGACAATCGCCAAACCATCTCTTCATGAAAAAACGATGCCACCTGAAACAGGTGACATCGTTTTAAATCAGTTCGCACGATCAGCAGATCATGCAAGACCTGGCATCTTGCTTATCTTTCTACCTGCTCCAGCTTCCAGTACATTGCAGCCACAACCAGACCGAATATCACATGTGCGGTCAGCGTGGCCAAGCCGCGTATTTCGGCAAACCAGGAGAAAAATTGCACCATGCCGTAGAAGTTGAAAAGATACAGCACCAGTCCGAAGACGGCACCTGTCAGCAAGACCATGCCCAGACTGGAGTCAAAACGAAATGGCACGATGATAGCGGCAAGAATCAGACTGAAAACAATGCCAAGCACATAGTGCGTACCTAGCGCCACAGCCACGATCATCAAATTAAAATCGGTCGACTGCAATGCATCCTGTCCCATGGTAATTGCCGCAACCATATGTGATGTTTCCCATGGATTGGCTCCCATGATAATGGTTGACCAAAGCAACTCCAGCACCATCAGCACTGCGCCTGCTGCAAAGCCGGAAACCGCCGCCACCGTCCAGTCAGGACTGCGGTGTTCCCACCGATGTGAATGCATGTGAAGTTCCATAGCAGCCTCCATAAAAAGCAATCCCCGGTCTCTTATCAAGCATCCGGCAATTACTGTACAACGAACATCTTCTCGCTCATCTGCAAATACTGATCATCATGCAGCGTTATCCCAAATCACCGGCTTTTTCTCAAGGGAAAACCGGAATATGGGGCTCCTCGCCACCGAATTTCATTTCAGGATGACGTGCAGCCAGCATGTTTTCAATTTCTTCCACCTTGCGGGAAGGCACATCCGCGATCATCAGAATTTTCCCGCTTTCAAGAGCAGGATAAAACGCTTTCAGCTGCGAGTTCGGCACGGCAGCGGCAGCCATGCTCGATGCCCATCCACCAAAAACAATACCCAAGAGCGTGGTCACGAGCACCGTTGCTTCTCCCAGGTCGTAATACACAATCAACAAGGCGCCAAATGCAATACCCAACACTGCGCCAACGATCATGCCGGCTGCCGCGCCGTGCAAAACGTCGGTCTTCAACAGGAAACTCGCTTCCGGCATGTCCGGCGGCAACGGTGCGCCACCCGAAATAAAACGTACATGCCGCTGTTCTATACGATGGAGCAACATGTCATCAAAAGTACGGCGGGCACTATCGATGTCGGGGAGGAAATAATAAAGTCTATGTCTCATGACAGCTCCTTTGCTTGCCTGTGCACAATTCAGTATAGGCAGTTTATTCAGACTTTCAATGTGCAAACCTGATCGCTATTCTTCTCCACGCATGGCATCTTCAGATTCATGCCCTGCAGCACCTGTCGAAATGCTGCAGACTTCATCCAGCAAGCAGTAAATCCAGTCGGCACAGACCGAAGCTTCTGCACGGGAACGCAATACTTACCCGCTGCATCCAATATCACGAGAACACAAGAAAGCAGAGGGAGCTATGCAAACATCAGCAAAAGAAGAGAACCCCGGCGCATGGTCTGACATGGAGATTGCGCAGCGCATTGCGCGCGGCGACCAGTCAGCGTTCGAATTCATGATGCGACGTCATAACCGCCCTTTGTATCGCACCGCGCGCAGCATTCTGAAAGACGATGCCGAAGCCGAAGATGTACTGCAGGAAGCCTATCTGCTGGCGTATCGGAATATAGAAAAATTTCGTGGCGAGTCTGCTTTGTCTACATGGCTGACACGCATTGTCATCAATGAAGCCATTGCACGTTCGCGTAAAAGCAGACGCAGGGCGGAAATCATTCGACTCGATAGCGACAATACAGCACCGCTGGAATATGAAATGGCGGAGGTCAACATGAACGAAGCGACAACGGAACAGCCTGAAAGCGCTGCCTTGCGGGCGGAAGCTCGCCGCATGCTGGAGCGGCAAATCGACGCCCTGCCCGATGTGTTCCGTACAGTTTTCGTGTTACGCGCACTGGAAGAGATGAGCGTGGATGAAGTCTCTCGCTGCCTCGATGTTCCGGAAGCAACCGTGCGCAGCCGTTTCTTCCGTGCACGCGGCATGTTGCGCGAAGCCTTGGCCAGAGAAATCGATTTTGTCTACGAAGAAGCATTTTCCTTCGATGGCGCGCGTTGCGATCGCATCGTGTTCGGCGCACTCGAACGCGTCAAAAGTTTACAGGCAGATTAAGCCTGATTATGTGTAGTAACTATTCAATGGAGAAATGACATGTCCTTTTTAATTCAACCTGATGATTTCACACTGCAAGGTACACGCCGTTCCTTTCTGGGCAAATCCGGCCTGCTGTTGTCCGGCGCCGCAGTTGCACTGCTTGCCGGGCAGGATGCGCTAGCCGCCAGCAAAGGCGGTGCTTCGACCAGCGCTGACGTCAACATTCTCAATACGGCATTGGGTGCAGAACTGGAAGCGATTGCCGCATACCAGCTGGGCGCAGAAAGCGGCTTGCTGCAAAAACCTGTGCTTGATTTGGCGCTGACTTTTCAGGGACACCACAAGGAACATGCCGATGTTCTTGCCAAGACCATTGCAAAACTCGGCGGCAAGGCAGTCAATGCAAAAGAAAAATATACTTTTCCAGTGGAAAAACTGAAGTCGCAAACGGACGTGCTGCGCTTTGCCGCTACGCTGGAAAAAGGCGCAGTCAGCGCTTATCTGGGTGCAGTTCCCCTGTTCGGCAACCGTGAACTGGCACAAGCCGCTGCAAGCATCCTCGGTGATGAAGCCATGCACTGGGCGATTCTGCGCAATGCGCTGGGTGAAGCACCGGTACCTTCGGCTTTCATGTCCTGAGGATAAGCAAGCATGCGCGGATTTGTCGGTTTAATTCTGGCTGCTTGCATGGCATCGGCAGCAATAACTGCCGATGCTGCACCCGATAAAGGTGCGGCACTGGCGGCGCAGGTCAAGGCCGGGGAAGCGATTTATGCACGTTGCCTGGCATGTCATGCGCTCGCTTACGACCGCACCGGTCCGCGACATTGCGGCTTGTTCGGACGTCGCGCCGGTAGTGTGAAGGGTTTCAATTATTCGGATGCGATGAAACATTCAAATATCGTCTGGAATGAAAAGACGCTGAATCTGTTTCTCAGCAATCCGATCAAAACGGTGCCGGGAACCACGATGACGTATGCCGGAGTTGCAAGTGAAAAAGAACGCAGTGATCTGATCTCTTACCTGAAACAGGCGAACACATCGCCTGAATGCAAAAAATGAAAATCCATCCTTTGCTTGATGAACACCCATCGAACGCCATGTCTGCACATGCAACAGGCGCGCCTGTCAGCGAGATAGAAGCCAATGATTTTTCAGAACATGACTGGCGTCGACTGTTGATTCATCTCGGTGAAAATCCGAATCGCCAGGGTTTGCAGGAAACGCCGAAACGCGTGCAAAAAGCATGGCAGCAATGGACTTCTGGCTATGAGCAGGATCCGGCCGAGATTCTGAAAGTCTTTTCAGACGGTGCCGAACAATACAAGGAGTTGATCATTGTGCGCGGCATTCCCGTGTACAGCCACTGTGAACACCACCTTGCACCCTTCTTCGGCACTGCCACCATAGGCTATACGCCGAATGGAAAAATCGTCGGCCTTTCCAAGCTGACGCGTCTGGTCGATTGTTTCGCACGACGCTTGCAGGTGCAGGAACGTCTGACCATACAAATCGCAGAAACGCTGATGGAGCATGTACAGCCCTTGTCCGTTGGCGTCGTCATTCGATGCCGTCACATGTGCATGGAAAGTCGCGGCATCCGGTCGCAAGGTGAAGAAACCGTGACTTCTGCACTGCTGGGTGAAATGCGTAGCAATCCTGCGCTCAGAAGCGAATTCCTGACGCTGACGCGCGAGAAAGATTAACGATGCGAAATATGGCGTCACGCTCGTCGCATGACTGGCGCCGGCAGTAAAACGTAGAGTTTCATTCAATGCAGATGACGTAAAAAAACCGGCCGCAATAGCCGGTTTTTTCATTATCAAGCGGCAAAACCGCCATCTATCGTCAGACTGGCACCGGTTATATAGCCGGCTTCCGGGCCGGCCAGATAAGCAACAAAGCTGGCGATTTCTTCCGTCTTGCCGTAGCGTCCGATTGCCATCAAGCCTTTCAGGGTTTCCGCAAACTCTCCTTCTGCAGGATTCATATCGGTATCGACCGGTCCTGGCTGTACATTGTTGACCGTGATGCCGCGCGCCCCCAGATCACGTGCCAGGCCTTTGGTCAAACCAACGATCGCCGATTTGCTCATTGCATACGCTGCCCCACCCTGGAATGGCATGCGGTCAGCGTTGGTGCTGCCTATCGTGATGATGCGTCCGCCTTCACCCATGTGGCGCAGCGCTTCCTGAGTCGCAACAAAAACGCTGCGCACATTCACGGCAATTGTCCGGTCAAAATCGTCCAGCTTGAAATCTTCAATCGTTCCCAAGGCGAGTACACCAGCGTTATTCACCAGAATATCGATGCCACCGAATGTTGCGGCTGCCTGATCGATTGCCTGTCTGACTGCCGTGGCGTCACTGCTGTCAGCCTTGATTGCCAAAGCGCGACCGCCGTTTTGCTGAATGGCATAGACGACTTCATTTGCCTTGTCAGGCGAACTGACATACGTAAAGGCAACTGCCGCACCGTCGCGTGCCAGACGTTTGACGATTGCTGCACCGATGCCGCGTGAACCGCCTTGAACGAAAGCGACTTTACCGGGCAAAGTTTGCTGTGTTGTATTCGACATGATTTGTTCTCCGTTAGAGTGAATTGAATTGCGAAGCGACGGAGTCAGTATCGAACATGGATTATGGTGTTACTAGACAGTAGTTACTATAATCTGTTGATACTAATAGTTTAAAATTGACACGGGAGAAGTCATGGAATCAATGAGCGGCATCGAGTGTTTTGTACGCAGCGCCGAAGCGGGCAGCTTCTCCGAAGCCGCACGGCGCCTCAGTCTGACTCCTGCCGCCGTAAGCAAGAATGTTGCAAAACTGGAGTCCAATCTCGGCGTGCGTTTATTCCAGCGCAGTACGCGCAGCCTGACCCTGACCGAAGCCGGCGAACGCTTTCTGGCCGAAGTCGGCAGCGGCCTGGCCACCATACAATCGGCCGTCGCCAATCTGGCCAGCGCTGATGGCCAGCCGGCCGGCACATTGAAGATCAGTATGGGTACCGGTTTCGGACGCGCGTATATCGTGCCTTTGCTGGGAGATTTTCTGCAACGCTATCCTGCCATCGTGCCGGACTGGCATTTCGACAATCGTCGCGTGGATATGGTCGCGGAAGGATTTGACGCTGCCATAGGCGGCGGCTTCGAGTTGCCGCCTGGCGTCGTTGCCCGTTCACTGGCGCCGGCACATGGCGTGCTCGTTGCTGCGCCGGATTATTTTACGAATAAAACGCTGCCGCAATCTCCCATTGATCTGGCCCAGCATGATGGCATCCTGATCCGTTCGCCGCAGACCGGGCGCGTAAGGCCGTGGCCTTTGCGCAATCACGCCAACGAACAAATGCCGATCACATTGCGCACCCGCATGACAATGAGCGATCCGGATGCAGCATGCGAAGCGGCTCAACTTGGTTTGGGTATCGCGTTGATTGCCATGCCTAACGCACTTTCTTATCTGGAAAGTAAAAAACTGCTGCGGGTGCTGCCCGACTGGTACGTCGATATCGGTACGCTGTCTCTCTACTTCACAGCCCAGAAACTATTACCGGCAAAAACGCGGGCCTTCGTCGATTTTGTCGTCGAACATTTCCGTACCCAAAAACTCGCCCAGCGTTTTTCCGCTTTTTAGCACCATATAAAATTCCTGCCTTAATCATGCCCTCGCCAAACACCAGCAAGCGCCTCCACTGCACGCTATGCCTGCGTCCGCAGCGTACCTGCATCTGTCAGTGGGTCACGCCGCTTGAACACGATGTTGAAGTGCTGTTCCTGCAGCATCCGCTGGAAGTCGGCAACGCAAAAAATACAGCACGTCTGCTGCATATGAGTTTGCCGCACAGCCGCCTCGTCGTTGGCGAAACATTTCCAGAACATGAATTACGGGCATTGCTGCATGCGTCCTTCGATTCTGCAAACGAGACAGATGCGCCGGACAAAATTGTCTACCCTATCCTGCTTTATCCCGAAAACGCTGCAGAACAAGCCCTCATCGCACCACGCACAGAACTGATGCCAGCGGAAACGCACATTCGTCTGATCGTGCTGGATGGCACCTGGCGCAAGAGCCGCAAGATGCTGTATCTCAACCCGCTGCTGCAACAGCTGCCGCGTCTGCCCTTGCGCGACCCGCCGCCTTCGCATTACCGGATACGCAAGGCGCACAAGACAGATCAGCTTTCTTCATTCGAGGCGACCTGTTACGCCCTGATGCAGCTGGAAGAAAATACGGAAAAATATCAAGCGCTACTGGCAGCCTTCGACGGTTTTGTCGCGCAACAGCAAGCGTATGTGCAAGAGCATAAATAAGCTCTTGATCAGAGAAAGCCGCGCGTAAAAATGCCGGCGGCTGCGCGACTTTCCAATCCTGCCTATAATCGGCACACCTACCCGTCACACACTCACCAAGGAAGTTCCATGACCATTTCTCTCTACGCCGCCTCCGTCCCCGTACTCAAGCAAATGCTCAATAGCGTAAGCGACCTGCTCAAGAAAACCGAAGAGCATGCTGCCGCAAAGAGCATCGATCCCAACGCCTATCTGCAGTCGCGCCTGTTTCCGGACATGTTTCCATTGATACGCCAGGTGCAGATTGCCGGCGACTTTGCGCGCGGCGTGTCGGCGCGGCTGGCTGGTCTCGACGTACCCAAGGTCGATGACAGCCTGGCTACCAGCTTTGCCGATCTGCGTGCCATGCTGGCGGAAACGATCTCTTTCCTCGACAGCATCAAACCGGCACAAATCGATGGCCAGGAAGCACGCGACATCGTTCTGCGTCCCGGAACGCCAAAAGAAAGAAAATTCAACGGACAGGAATACTTGCTGCACTTCGGCTTGCCGCAATTCTTCTTCCACGTCACCACTACTTACGCCATCCTGCGCCACAACGGCATTGAAATCGGCAAGCGCGATTACATGGGTACTTACTGATACGCATGATGCAAAAGCAGTATTTGAACTGCCGCTAGCTTGAAAAAGGGCAAACATTCGTGTTTGCCCTTTTTACGTCTGCGGGCGTATTGCCGGCATGCTCGCACACCAGCCTTTCAGATATCGGCAGGCCGCATATAATGATCAGGTACCGGTTCGGTAATTTCTATACGGGGTATGGATATGAGCACCAGAAAAATGTTTGCCGACATGGATGCGGAAAGCCGATATTTTTACGAAAAAATCGTCAATACTGCGCTGCTCAATATGTATGCGGTGGAGCACCAGTTATTTGATGTCCGTCTTTGCGATTCGGACGATCCGCTGATCATGCTCAGGTGGCAGGAAGTTGAACCTTTGATCATGGATACCATTCAAAATCAGGTCGATACCGATCCCGACGCAGATAAATGATCCGGATTACGCTGTCGCTCTGTAGCGTCGTTCTGCTTGGCAGTTGCAGCGGAGCTTATCCTGCCGCAACGCATGTCCCAGCCGCTGCTATCCATGGAGTCGTAGCAGATATCGACGTCAAGATCATTGCCTTCAACGATCTGCACGGCCATCTTGAAGCTCCCAAATTATCCATTTCCGTACCGACTGCCGATGGCACACATATAGGCATACCGGCCGGCGGTGCCGCCTATCTTGCCGGCGCAATCAAATCCCTGAAGCAGGCCAACCCGTATCACGCTGTTGTTTCTGCCGGCGACATGATAGGCGCTTCACCGCTGGTATCCGCACTGTTTCTCGACGAGCCGACGATAGAAGCTGTCAATGCATTCGGCATCGATTTCAATGCAGTCGGCAACCATGAATTCGATAAAGGTGCGGCCGAGCTGTTGCGCATGCAGAACGGCGGTTGCGCCCAATACACGCAACGCCAGCCCTGCGCGCTCAACAAGCAGTTCCCCGGCGCCAATTTCGGCTTTCTTGCAGCGAACACCTTCAAGGCAGATGGCAGCACACTCTTCCCCGCCAGCGCCATCAAGACCTTCGGCAATGGCGCACAGCAGGTGAAGATCGGCTTCATCGGCCTGACATTGAAAAATACCGCACACATCGTTACGCCTGGCGGCGTTGCCGGCCTGACCTTCAAGGACGAAGCGCGTACTGCGAATGCACTGATCCCGCAGTTGAAGGCGCAAGGTGCCGCTGCCATCGTTGTCATCGTGCATGAAGGCGGGACGACGACTGGCGGCTTCAACGATCATTCCTGCCCGAATCTGACTGGCGCGATCATCGCGATACTGGAGCGGCTCGATCCGGCAGTCGATGTCGTGGTATCCGGCCATACGCATCGGTCGTATGTCTGCGATTACGGCCGGAAAAATCCGGCCAAACCGTTTTTGCTGACCAGCGCGGGCCAGTACGGCACGCTGGTGACCGATATCAATCTGCGTATCGATCCCCGTACGCGCAAGGTCGTATCCAAATCTGCCGGCAATGTGATCGTGCAGGGAGACGGTTTCATCAATCATGCAGGTGTCGCAATCAACCCTTCTGCCGCGTATCCGCGCTTTGCGCAGGACAGTGATGTTGCTGCGATCGTCAGCCGCTACGCCAACGCTGCTGCACCATTGGCAAATCGTATCGTCGGCAAGCTGACGACATCCGCAACACGCAAACAGTCGCCATCCGGCGAAAGCCCGCTCGGCAATCTGATCGCCGACGCACAACTCGCCGCCACGCAATCAGTGAAAAACGGCAAGGCACAACTTGCACTGATGAATCCCGGCGGCCTGCGTGCCGACCTGCAGGTACCGAACGGCGGCGGCGAGATCCGCTATGCGCAACTATTCAGCAGTCAGCCGTTTGGCAACAATCTGGTCGTCAAAAGTTTTACCGGCGCACAACTGCGCAAACTGCTGGAGCAACAATTCAAGACTGGCAGCAATCCCATTGAGCATCCGCGCATCCTGTTTCCATCACGCGGATTTACCTATAGCTACAAACTGAACAATCCGGCAGGCGCACGCATTGTCGCCATGCATCTGCATGGCGTGCCGATTGCAGATGACAGAATTTATCGCGTGACGATGAACAGCTACCTGGCAAATGGCGGCGATCAATTCAGCCTGTTCAATGAGGGACGCAATGTGTCAGGCGGCGCACTGGATGTCGATGCGCTGGAGGACTATCTGCGCGCGCACTCACCAT
>NZ_JBEBPO010000024.1:0-28599 GCF_040395855.1 Herminiimonas fonticola
CCGGGGGGAATATCGCAGGCAAAAAATTCAATGACGATATCGGCGATATCGTCTGGCGAAAATGCGCCCTCCTGATTGCCCCAATGGCGCACCGTCACGTCGGCCACGCGCTGTTCTTCAGCGTCGATGTCGACTCCCGGACAAATCCGCTGAAAGCTGGATAAGTCATCCACCCACAAAGTAACGGCGACGCCATGCTCTTGTTGCAGTTGTCTTGCGAGCCGCCAGCAAATACCGATATCGCCATAGTTATCGACGACACGACAAAACAGATGCAAGGTGTGCGGAACACTCATACGGTCAGCCAGAAATTGAATTTCAGCATGATAGTCGATACAGATACATCAATGCGCGCCCCCGGCATCTGCCGGCACACTGGATTTGCTCGGCTTGGTCATCCATATGAAAGCAATCAGCACCAGAAACAGGATGGCCGATATCCAGAAAATATCGGTTGCCGCCAGCGTACTCGCCTGCACTGTCATCGAACGGTCTATCACGGCCCACGCAGCCTGTTCAGACAAACCCTGCGACATCAAGGTATTCATTGCTTGCGTAAATGCAGGATTATGCGGCCCGGTATGTTCGGCCAGCTGCGCGTGATGCAGGATGGTGCGGTTGTCCCACATCGTCGAGGTAATCGAAGTGCCGATACCGCCGAACATGATGCGCACAAAGTTCGACAAACCCGCCGCTGCCGGAATCTTGTCCGGCGACTGGCCGGACAGGATGATGGAAGTCAGCGGAATGAAGAACATCGCCATCGCCGCCCCCTGAATCACGGTTGGAATCATCAGCGTGTTGAAATCAACGTCCTGTGTAAATTGGGCTCGCATGAAAAACACCAGCGCAAAAATCAGGAAAGCCGTCGTCGCGACCCAGCGCGCATCGATTTTCGGCAGCAACTTGCCCACAATCGGCGACATGATAATGGCGAGGATACCCACCGGCGCCATCACCTTGCCGGCTTCAGTCGCCGTGTATGCGAGCTGTGTCTGCAGCCACAAGGGCAGGATGACCAAACTACCGAAAAACAAACCGTAAGCCACGGAAATCGCCACCACGCCGCCGCTGAAATTGCGTCCGGTGAACAGCGACAGATCGACTACCGGATGCTCTTCGCCAATTTCCCAGATCAGGAAATACACGAATGCCACCGCCGCCACCGAGGCAAGAATAATGATTTCACCGGAATGGAACCAGTCCAGCTCCTTGCCCTTGTCCAGCATCAGTTGCAGGCAACCGACCCACAACACCAGCAGCACCAGGCCGACCTTGTCGATCGGCAGCTTGTAGGTTTTCGATTCGCGTTCGCGATAAATCGACCACGTCGCCCACGCGGCAAAAATGCCGATCGGGATATTGATGTAAAAAATCCACGGCCACGTGTAGTTGTCTGAAATCCAGCCGCCCAGCAAGGGGCCGGCGACCGGCGCCACCAGCGTCGTCATGCCCCAGAAGGCCAGCGCCATCCCGCTCTTCGCAGGCGGGTAACTCGACAGCAGCAATGCCTGCGACAAGGGAATCATGGGGCCCGCCACTGCACCCTGCAGGATACGTGCGGCAATCAGTATTTCAATGCTCGGAGCCAAACCGCACAGGCACGACGCCAGCACGAACAGCAGGATGGAAGTAATGAACAAACGCACCTGGCCGAAGCGTTGCGTCAGCCAGCCGGTCAATGGAACCGAAATCGCATTGGCCACCGCAAACGACGTAATCACCCACGTGCCCTGCTGCGGCGACACGCCGAGATCGCCTGAAATCGCCGGTATCGACACGTTCGCAATCGATGAATCGAGTACGTTCATGAATACCGCCAGCGACAGCGCTACCGTACCGACGACAAGTCGCGTACCGCTCAGCGGCGGCAGCGCGGAAGCAGGAGTTGCACTCATGATTTAGTGTGTTGTGGGCGTCATCGCGGCATTGCTGTTGGCAGCAATGATTTGTGCCACACGTTCTTCTGCCTCATGTCCTGCATTGTCGAATACTGCAGTTTGATAAACCGGCTCCGTGCGTGCCGCCGCCACTGCTGTCAGCGAGGTGCCTTCCGCATGCGCGATATCCACTTCAACCTGCATGGACAAACCCACGCGCAGAGGACGTTCAGTCAATTCTTTCGGGTCCAGCGCGATGCGCACCGGAATGCGCTGCACCACCTTGATCCAGTTGCCGCTGGCATTCTGTGTCGGCAGCAAGGCAAAGGCGGCGCCCGTTCCAGCCGACAGACCTGCCACCTTGCCGTGATATTCAACACGGCTGCCGTACAAATCAGAATGCAGCGTAACCGGCTGGCCGATACGCATTCTGGCAACCTGCACTTCCTTGAAGTTGGCATCTACCCACAAGGTCGTCAGCGGCACAACAGACAGCAATGACGTGCCGGGCGCTACGCGCTGGCCGACCTGCACCGAACGCTTGGCAACATAACCGGTGATAGGCGCAGGCAGTGTATTGCGCGCCAATGCGAGATAAGCGGCTTGCACCTGTGCGGCCGCGCGTTGCACATTCGGATGATTCGCAACCGAGGTGCGATCGGTCAACACCTGGTTCGATGCCAGTTGCTCGCGCGTGGCCTGCAATGCGGATTCCGCCGTTTGCAATGCGCTGCGTGCATGTTCCAGATCTTCTTTCGATACCGCACCGGTGCCGCTCAATTCCTGACGCCGCGCCAGATCGGCCCGTGCACGCGCCACATCGGCGACACGCAAGGCCACGTTGGCATTCAGCGTACCGTTATTGACGAAGAGAGTGCGTACTTCACGCACCGTTTGCGCCAGTTGCGCTTCCGCCTGATTCAGCGCCACCTTGGCATCGCTGTGATCGAGTTCGACCAGCGGCTTGCCAGCCTGCACCAGCTCCGTATCGTCGGCATGAATGGCAACTACGGTGCCGCCCACCTGCGGCGTCACCTGCACCACATTGCCGGCGACATAGGCATCATCGGTCTCTTCAAAATGACGCGCATAAATCGCCCACCATATGCCGTAGGCAATCAGCAACAGCGCGAGCACGCCAGAAAACAGAATGATGCGGCGCCGGCGTTTGCCGTTGTTATTGGGGGTATCTATTACTGCCGGGCTGGTCGTATTCATGATGCACTTCTCACAGGGGTGGGAACATTCAGGGAAATGGAATTTTCTTTGGCAAGGTCTTGTGACTGTGCGTCAAAACCGCCGCCCAGTGCCTTGATCAAGCCAACGCGCAGATCGTTGCGACGCGCCTGCAGATCGAGATCCATGCGTTGTTGCGCCAGCAAGGTCATCTGCGCACTCAAGGCCGGCAGCATATTCGTGGTGCCGACCCGTTCGCGTTGCTGCGCCAGATCCAGATTGCCGGCAGCGGCTTGCGTCGCACGCTGTTGCTGTTCGCTTTGCAGGGCAACTGCGCGCAGGGATGTCACCTGATCGGCGACATCATGCAAGGCGTCGGTCAATGCGCGATTGTAGGTAGCGACCATGCCATCGTATTCGGCTACGCGCCCTTTCAGATTGGCGCGCAGGGTACGGCCTTCCAGAATCGGTACGCTGATGGCCGGGCCTATGCCAACCACACGACTGCCGCTTTGCAGCAGATTATTCAGGCCGATGCTGGAGAACCCGGCGAAGGCCATCAGATTGACGTTGGGATAAAACGTGGTCCTGGCAGCAGCAATGCCACCGTCAGCCGCTTCCACCTGCCAGCGTGCGGCAACGATGTCGGGACGCCGTCCCAGCAATGCCAGCGGCAATGCATCCGGCAAGGCAGTCGCCACATCAGCGGGCAATGTCGGCCGTTCGATTTGCCGGCCGCGATCAGGGCCCTGTCCAAGCAGCGCTGCCAGCTGGTTGCGCGTCAGTACGATTTGCTCCTGCAACTGTTCGCGCTCCGCACCCAGGCTGGCTACTTGCTGGCGCGTTTGCTGACTCTCCGATTTGGCATCCAGCCCGGCGTTGAAACGCAATTGCGTCAGATGTGCAATCCTGCCGCTCACCTCAAGCTGCTGCTGGTTCAAATCCAGTTGCGCATACAGTCTTGCCAGCTGTATCCAGGCGTGTGCAACCGAGGTCGCAATCACCAGCCGTGCATTGTATTGTTCTGCCTGCGCAGCCTTGTCTTGCGACAGCGCACTGCGCAGTTCCGCTGCATGTCTGCCCCAGAAATCGAAGTCGTAGGAAAAATTCAGCGTCAGCGAATTATCCGATTGATAGGAACCGGCAAAGGGCGGCGGAATAATGTAGTTTTCGCTGAAACGCTGATACGTGCTTTTGAAATTTGCCGACCATGCAGGACTGCTGGCGGCACCAGCGGCTTCAGTGACGGCTCGCGCAGCAGCAACGCGCGCCGCGGCAATCTGCAGATTCGGATTGCCCGCAATCGCCTCATCGATCAAGGTCTGCAACGATGCGCCGCCTATGGTTTGCGCCCACGAAGCATCCGGCCATTGCCCATGCTGATCAGGCAAGGATGCTGCCGTTGCATAATCGCCTGGCTGTTGCAGCCTGGTACTGGTGTCTATTCCCTTGAAGCTGGCGCAGGCACTCAGCAACACGACAGCACAACTCGCTGCAAGCAAACCGCGACGCGAAGCAAAAGGTAACTGCGCGGAATTTTTCATCATGCGCTCCCGGCTTTTGCATCCTTGCCGCCGGTTTCGGGAGAGCCAAACAACAGCTTGCGCAGCAAAGTCTTGAGCATGACCACTTCATCGGCAGTGAAATCGGCAAAATGATGGCTCAATACACCCATGTACAAATCCGGCAAACGAGCGGCGAGCTCGGTGCCGACCTCCGTCAGTTGCAGATTAATGACGCGCCGGTCGTCGCTGCACGGCATGCGAACGATCAGCCCGCGCTTCTCCAGCCTATCGATCATGCGCGTGATCGAAGCAGAATCGATATACAGCTCACGCGACAGTTCGGCTGCTGTTGAATAATTACCTGAAGAAAGCATCAGCAACATGCTGCCTTGCGCATGCGTGATGTCGTGCTGTGCCAGTTCGATATCAACCGCTTTCACAAGCTTGGTGCGAGAGCGCGCCAACAGATAACCCACACTCTCTTCTACGCACCATCCGCCGGACGGGAATATTTTTTCAAATTCATTCATATAGCTGCCTAAGTCAATAACTGCCTAGGCAGCAATATATCAAAATTCAGATTTAAGGCACAAGTGAAATGTGGAATTTCCCAAAAATGAGTAGTAAAAAAAGACACGACTACAGGTGATCGCTGATTTATTTTTTTCAGGAAAAATAATTTTTATACAAGATTGCTGCTGCTCAAATCAGCGCCTTGCTTGCAACAGCGTCGGGAACGCAAACGTTTAATCGAACGTCAACTATTCAAGCCACTCAAGAATCTGCGCTACACTATCGCCACACTCCTGATTACACGTATGCGTCATTCTTTCTCATCTTTTTGCCGTCTAATTGCCTGCTTTCTGGTCATGACAGTTCTGACCTCAGGAATAGCAATGGCTGCCTACGTTTGTCCGCAGACAACGGCCCCTATGCAAGAAATGGCAATGGGTGACATGCCCTGTGCAGGAATGGATACTGAAAATCCGGTTCAATGTGCTTCCCAACAAGCAGGTACGCAGTTAGCGCTTGAACATCTGGCCGCCGCACCATTACTGGGGCCAACCATCGTTTCATTTATCATGCCGGCATCTATGCCGGTTGCTCTTGCCATTCGGGCTTCAGCCTGGACAAACACTCCCCCGGAATTAGGCGTAGACCCGCCTTATCTCCGAACCCAACGACTTCGCATTTGATTTAACCCGCTGTAGTTTCGCTGGCCGGCATTGTGCCGTCGTCGGCGTTCGTCTTCTCTACAGGGGGTTGTATGTTTTTGCGTATCCAAACACCACTGAGTCTTCAGTCGCGCACTCTATGCCGCATCAGCGTTTTATTGACGCTGGCTTTGGGCTTGTCTATGGCGCACGCCCAGCCTAACGGGCTTACATTAAACGAAGCATTGCAGCTATCACTGCAGCGCTCATCACTGACCAAGGCCGCCAGTGCATCGGTGTCGGCCAGTCGTGAATCCGCAGCAAAAGCCGATCAGTTACCTGACCCGATGCTGAAAGTCGGCATCGACAATCTACCGATGAGCGGCTCCGGCCGTTACAGCACGACCAACGATTCCATGACCATGCGCCGGATCGGCATCGAGCAGCAATGGGTCTCTTCAGACAAACGTGCTGCACGATCCGAACGTGCACAACGCGCCGTCGAGATGGAAGAAAGTGCTTATCTGGAAAGTGTCGCCAAGGTGCGGGAAGAAACTGCCAAGGCGTGGGTCAATGTTCTTTACGGTCAGCGCACATTGGTATTGGTGAGTGCAATGGAAAAAGAAGCGGCCGAAGACTTGAATGCAGTCAATGCTGCACATCGCAGCGCCAAGGCAGCAGCCTCGGATGTAATGCAGGCGCAACTGACACTCTCGCAAGCACAGGATGCAACGCGCAAGAACACACAGGATGTGCGGAATGCACGACTCGCTCTAAGTCGCTGGACCGGCATGCCTGCCGCAACTGTCGCCGACGAGACACCCAAGCTGACTTCACATGTGCCTAGATTGGCAGTAGAAGAACTAGAAAAATATCATCCAATGCTTTTGTCTGCTCGTCGAGCGGTCAATCTCGCTGATGCCGACAGCACCGTTGCGACCCGCGAAAGCAATCCGGACTGGTCGCTTGAAGCAGCTTACAGCCAGCGCGGCAGCCAGTATTCAAACATGGTGTCTTTTGGCATCAGCATTCCTCTCGCCCTCAATCGCGCGCAGAAACAGAACCGCGACATCGCTGAAAAATCTGCCCTGGGCACCAAGGCACGCATGCAGTACGAAGAAGCATTGCGTGACCTGCAGACTGAAATCGAGAATCAGTCATCCACACTGGAAAGTCTCAAGGGACGCATTACGCAACTCAATGCGCAGTTGCTGCCAGCCGCATCGCAGCAGGTGGAACTGGCAACGGCTGCGTATCGTTCGGGAGCGGGCAGTTTGAGCGCTGTTTTCAATGCAAAAAAAATGTTACTGGAACGACGGCTTCAAATAGTCGAGCTTGAAAGGGAAGCCGCGTTGACTTGGGCAGCGCTTGAATACCACGTGATTCCACATGACATGGCGTCGGCAGGAGGAATGCAATGAAATCTAAATTCGTACTGAAAGCGATGGCCCTGATACTAGTCGGTGCAGGTCTTGTCTTTGGCGGCTACTGGCTTGGCACTCAAAAAAACATGGATGGCACTGTAACCTCCACTACAGCTGCTAGCGAAAAAATCGATCCAAAGACGGGTCGCAAAATCCTGTATTGGCATGACCCTATGGTTCCGGGAAACAAGTTCGACAAGCCTGGTAAAAGTCCTTTCATGGATATGCAACTGGTTCCGGTTTACGCGGATGAAGGCGTCGATGATGGTGGAGTAAAGATCAGTCCCTCACTTCAACAGAATCTGGGGATCCGCTTTGCAAGCGTAAGGCGCGAAGAAGTGCATGATGCATTTGAAGTGGTCGGCACGACGCAGTTCGATGAGAGTGCATCGGAAGTCGTGCAAAGCCGGGTTACCGGATATATAGACAAGCTGTATGCCCGCTCACCTCAGCAGCGCATCAAGCGCGGCGAAGCCATTGCTTCAATTTTCGTTCCTGACTGGATTGCTCCGCAAGAGGAATATCTGGCGCTCAAGCGTGGCGGCAATACCGAGCTGGCGGCAGCCGCCAGACAAAGAATGCGCGCGATGTCCATTCCGGATAGCTTGATAAACCAGGCGGACCGTACCGGACAATCCCAACAGCACTACACGCTGACATCGCCTGTAACAGGTGTCATCACAGAGCTATCGGTACGCGATGGTGCCATGGTTGCTCCCGGCATGAGCATTGCAAAAGTCGCCGGTTTGAGCAAGGTGTGGCTGGTAGCAGAAGTGCCAGAGGCACTGACCAATTCAGTCCGCTCCGGCATGACGGTCGAAGCTACATTCTCTGGTGACGCGAATAGAAAATACAGCGGCAAGGTGCGTGAAATCCTGCCGGGCATCAGCACTGCGACACGCACCTTGCAGGCCAGACTTGAACTGGACAATCGTGACGGCAGCCTTACGCCGGGCATGCTGATGCGCATTCGCCTGAATACCGACAAATCCGTTTCAAGGCTTCTGGTTCCGAGCGAAGCAGTCATTGCAAGCGGCAAGCAATCCATCGTTTTGGTCGCCGGCGAAAACAACAGCATGCAACCCGTTCTTGTGACGACAGGCCGGGATATCGGAACCGACACTGAGATTCTGAGTGGCTTGAGTGAGGGGCAGAAAGTGGTCGCCTCGGGACAATTCCTGATCGATTCGGAAGCAAGCCTGAAGGCGGTATTGCCCAAGTTCGCCGGCAATAGTAAAACAATCCAGCCGGCAGCCTCTCCTGTTTACCGCAGTATAGGCATCGTAGAAAAAGTGACACCAAAGGCACTGACGCTTTCGCACAAGCCGATTCCGGAGCTTGAATGGGATGCAATGACGATGGACTTCAACAAATCGCGCCCTGATGTGTTCAGCGAGATAAAGGCCGGACAGGAAGTTGAATTTTCCTTCAGGGAAAATGACGACGGCTACCTGCTCGAAAGTGTCAAACCGGCCGGAGGCAAGCAATGATTGCGCGAGTTATTCGCTGGTCGATTGCCAATCGATTCTGGGTACTGCTTGCTGCGCTCGTCATCGCGGGATGGGGGCTCTGGTCGTTGAACAAAACGCCATTGGATGCGCTACCAGACCTGTCGGACACGCAAGTGATCATTCGCGCCCAGTATCCCGGCAAGGCCCCGCAGATAGTGGAAGACCAGGTTACCTATCCATTAACCACAGCACTGCTGGCTGTTCCCGGTGCCAGGACTGTCCGTGGCTATTCCTTTTTTGGCGACTCGTTTGTCTACGTGTTGTTTGACGATGCCACCGATCAGTATTGGGCTCGCTCCAGAGTACTGGAATACATCAGCCAGGTACAAAGCCGCTTACCGCAAGGTGTGCAGGCCGAACTTGGGCCGGATGGAACCGGTGTAGGCTGGATATTTGAATACGCACTGATCGATCGCACCGGGCAAAACGACCTCAGCCAGTTGCGCACATTGAATGACTGGTTCCTGAAGTTCGAGCTCAAAACAGTCCCGGATGTGGCCGAAGTCGCCAGCATCGGCGGCATGGTCAAGCAGTATCAGATCATCCTTGACCCGGACAAGCTGCGCGTATTCGGCATCTCGCATGCAAAAGTGCTGGATGCGTTGGCGAAGGCAAATCAGGAATCCGGTGGTTCGGTCGTCGAAATGGCCGAGACCGAATATATGGTGCGTTCGCACGGCTATCTGCACTCACTGGAAGATTTTCGCGATGTCCTGCTGAATGCAAATGATGCCGGTACACCTGTGTTGCTCAGAGATGTGGCGACCGTGCGCATTGGCCCGGAAATGCGTCGCGGGATTGCCGAATTGAATGGTGAAGGTGAAGTTGCCGGTGGCGTCGTTGTCATGCGTTCCGGTAAAAACGCGCTGGAAACCATCAAGGCGGTCAAGGCAAAACTCGCTACCTTGCAAAGTTCGTTACCCAAGGGCGTAGAAGTAGTCACGACCTACGACCGCTCCAAATTAATTAAAGCTGCAGTGACCAACCTGAGGGACAAGCTGATTGAAGAGTTTGTTGTGGTCGCACTGGTCTGCGCCATCTTCCTGTTTCATCTGCGCAGTGCCTTGGTCGCCATCATCTCACTCCCCCTGGGTGTGCTCGCTGCCTTCATTGTGATGCGCTACCAAGGGGTCAATGCCAATCTGATGTCATTGGGGGGCATCGCCATTGCGGTCGGTGCGATGGTCGATGCGGCAATTGTCATGATTGAAAACGCGCACAAGCATCTGGAAGCCTATGCGCACACTCACCCGAATCAGGAAATCAGTACGCGTGAACGCTGGGACTTGATTGCAGAATCGGCGATCGAGGTTGGTCCAGCGCTGTTTTTCTCACTACTGATCGTTACGCTTTCCTTCATTCCTGTCTTTGCATTGGAAGCGCAGGAAGGAAAATTGTTTGCACCGCTTGCCTATACAAAAACCTACACGCTGGCAGCGGCCGCCGGACTGGCGATTACCTTGATACCGGTATTGATGGGATACATGATACGCGGACGTATTCCCAGCGAAGCAGCAAACCCGATTAACCGCGTGCTGATACGCGCGTACCGGCCATGGCTGAATGCAAGCCTGCAACATCCGAAATGGACGATTGCCATTGCATTCATCGCTCTTGTCCTGACAGCTATTCCTGTCTCTCAGTTAGGTGGCGAATTTTTGCCGCCGCTGGATGAGGGTGATTTGCTGTACATGCCTTCCGCATTGCCCGGCTTGTCTGCATCCAAGGCCAGCGAACTGCTGCAACAGACAGACCGTCTCATCAAAACCGTTCCTGAAGTCGCGACGGTATTTGGCAAAGCCGGCCGCGCCGAATCGGCAACCGACCCTGCGCCGCTGGAAATGTTTGAAACGACCATTCAGTTCAAACCGAAAGAGCAATGGCGTGCTGGCATGACGTCTGCAAAGCTCATCGAAGAGCTGGACCGAATAGTAAAAGTTCCAGGACTATCGAATGTGTGGGTGCCGCCCATCCGTAACCGCATCGACATGCTTTCGACCGGTATCAAAACGCCTGTCGGTGTGAAAGTGTCGGGCGCCGACCTCGGGCAAATCGACAAAATCGCCACGCAAATCGAAGCCGTCGTCAAAAAGGTACCCGGAGTGACTTCTGCACTGGCTGAACGCGTCAGCGGCGGACGCTATATCGATGTCGATATCGACCGGGCGAAAGCAGCACGATACGGCCTGGCGGTGACGGATGTGCAATCGGTCATTTCATCTGCCATCGGTGGTGAAAACATTGGTGAGGTGGTGGATGGACGGCAGCGCTTTCCCATTAATGTCCGCTACCCGCAGGATTACCGCAACTCCGTGCAAACACTGCGTGACTTTCCTGTTGTCACAGACAGAGGTGCACAGCTACGGCTCGGTGATATTACGAGCATCAAGGTGACCGATGGACCGCCAATGATACGCAGCGAGAACGCGCGCCTTTCCGGTTGGGTCTATGTCGATGTACGCGGAACCGATTTGCACTCGGCAGTGAAGGCAATGCAGGCAGCGGTGGAAAAAGAAGTAAAGCTCCCACCTGGATATTCGATAGGCTGGTCGGGGCAATTTGAATATCTGGAACGTGCCGTCGCCAAGTTGCAAACGGTCATCCCACTCACGCTGGCCGTCATCCTTATCCTCCTGTACTTGGCGTTTCGCTCAATATCGGAAGCATTTCTGCTCATGCTTACCGTGCCTTTTTCGCTCATCGGCGGTTTCTGGTTTGTGTGGTTGCTGGGCCATGCTGTTTCGGTGGCGACTGCAGTCGGCTTTATCGCGCTGGCAGGACTGGCGGCTGAGTTCGGCGTCGTGATGCTGGTGTATTTACGCAATTCATTGAATCAGCGACTGCAGTCCGGCCTGCCCTTGAGCAAGGAACTGATTGCGGAAGCGATACGGGAAGGCGCCGTACTGCGTGTGCGCCCCAAAGCCATGACAGTGGCAGTTATCCTGGCCGGCCTTATCCCGATTATGTTCGGTAGCGGCGCCGGTTCCGAAGTAATGCAACGGATTGCAGCGCCGATGGTGGGCGGCATGATTACCGCACCATTGTTGTCGCTGTTTGTGATTCCGGCAGCATGGCGTTTGCTTCAAGAACGCACATTACGTTTGGCAGTACATAACAAATCATCTCACTACTAAGGAGCAATCAATGAAGAAATCGTTTTTTAATCTGGTAACCGTCTGCGGATTTTCTCTGCTGGCGATGAATGCCTACGCTGATCAAAGCGGAAAAGATATGGGCATGGCAGGAATGAAGATGAATAACATGCCGGCGAAACCGGCAAGTGCAACAGCCTTATCGGATGGCGAAGTCAAAGCCATCGACAAAGAAAATAAAAGCATTACCTTGAAACATGGACGCATCAAAAGCGCGACGGTAGAAATGGGGGCGATGACCATGCTGTTTCCCGTAAAAGACAAAGCATTGCTTTCCGGTGTCAAGGTTGGAGACAAGGTGAAGTTTACAGTCGAGAACATCGATGGCACCGCGACAGTCACGGTTTTATCCGTTCAGAAGTAGTTGCGAAGACTCATGAAGATTCAGTCGCTGTGTTTCGTACACACGGCTGAATCCGATTGAAAAAACGGTGGCTTAGCAACTGAACCGCACAGACGTTCTGACATCATGCGAATGCAAGCCTGAATAGCCGGATTGTTGATTTGCGCCGAAAACTGCCCACGCTTGGAACACAAGCAGTACGGGTCTGCTGATGCAACAGTGGAAGATGTGGCTCTGACACGTTCAAAATCGTTTTGTGTAACAAACCGATATTGAACTGTGTAGTAGCCAGAAACGAAAAAAGCCCTGAATAATCAGAGCTTTATCTCGTACCGGAATAATCCGGAATTTGGCGTCCCCAAGGGGATTCGAACCCCTGTACTCACCGTGAAAGGGTGATGTCCTAGGCCTCTAGACGATGGGGACATAAACTGTCCTTGATACTGACCTTCTGCAAAATCGGTGGTGGAGATAAGCGGGATCGAACCGCTGACCTCTTGCATGCCATGCAAGCGCTCTCCCAGCTGAGCTATACCCCCTCGAGTGCAGAAGCGAGATTATAGCAAAGGTTTTCTCGCTGTGTAAATGCTCTTTTGAAATTTATTAAAGATAGTTTGCAAGACGCGCCAAAATGACCTCGCGGCCAAACAATTCAACCACTGCGTCGATCGATGGCGTTTGCAATTGACCCGTGATGATTAAACGCAAAGGCATCGCCAGTTGCGGCATCTTTAACTTATGCGCAGCCAGCACTTCCTTCAGTGCAGCGGACAATGCT
Source organism: Herminiimonas fonticola (assembly GCF_040395855.1). Taxonomy (GTDB): domain Bacteria; phylum Pseudomonadota; class Gammaproteobacteria; order Burkholderiales; family Burkholderiaceae_D; genus Oxalicibacterium; species Oxalicibacterium fonticola_A. Next base: position 12,924 of record NZ_JBEBPO010000024.1, read on the forward strand.
TCCTTGCTCCACTCCACCGTTTTCAATAGCTCTGCGTATTGCGCCAGCGCCGGCTTGGTTGCGTCGGTCACATGTTGCGTCAACAATGCAGCGTCCGGCACAGGCTGGCGATAGAACAGCATTGCAGTGACTGCCAATTCATTCAAGGTCTTGACACGCTCTTTCATTAACGCGATGACTGCGGCCAGATCAGGAGCATTGTCAAACTGCGCGCCGAGACTTTCCATCATCGGCTTGATCAATCCAGCCAGACGTGTGTTGTCGGCTTGCTTGATATAGTGATTATTGATCCAGTCGAGTTTTTCCGGATCGAATTGCGCAGGCGATTTCGTCAAATGATCCAGATCGAACCATTGCGTGAATTGCTCCATGGAGAACACTTCATCATCACCGTGACTCCAGCCCAGGCGCGCCAGATAGTTGAGCATCGCTTCCGGCAGATAACCCTGCGCCGGATAATCCATCACGCTGACAGCACCGTGGCGTTTCGATAACTTCGCACCGTCTGCACCCAATATCATGGGCAAATGGCCGTAATGCGGCAACTCCGCACCCAGCGCTTTCAGGATATTGATCTGACGCGGTGTGTTATTGACATGATCATCGCCGCGAATGACGTGCGTGATCTTCATATCCGAATCGTCGACTGCCACGCAGAAGTTGTAAGTTGGTGTGCCGTCAGGACGGGCAATCACCAGATCATCCAGCTCACGGTTGGAAATCGTGATGGAACCCTTAACAACGTCGATCCAGCTCACATCGCCTTCCGTCGGATTGCGGAAACGCACCACCGGCTTGCGATCAGCAGGAATCGCCGGCAATGTTTTGCCAGCTTCAGGACGCCAGGTGCCGTCGTAACGCGGCTTTTCACCGGCAGCGCGTTGACGCTCGCGCATCGCCTCGACTTCTTCCGGTGACGAGTAACAGTAATAAGCGGTACCGGCCGCCAGCATCTGCGCGATCACTTCGCGATAGCGATCCATGCGCTGCATCTGGTAGAACGGGCCTTCGTCGTGGTGCAGGCCCAGCCACTCCATGCCTTCGATAATCGCCTGCACGGCTTCCGGCGTGGAACGCTCAAGGTCGGTATCTTCGATACGCAGAACAAAGGTGCCGCCGAAGTGGCGCGCATAAGCCCAGGAAAAAAGCGCGGTGCGCGCGCCGCCGACGTGGAGATAGCCGGTCGGGCTGGGAGCAAAACGGGTACGGATAGGAGTACGAGCGGTCATGACAAATAAAAACGGCCTTGGATTGCCAAAGCCGTCCTGTGAAAAAACGTCATTTTACCGCGTCGCCATACGGATGGCACAGCCTTGCGCGAATATCCGGTCGCCGCTGGATGGCGATTCCGGATGACTATATATAGAGCCCGGCTGCGTCAACCCGCGCCGCACTGCTAAAATTACGTCTTTATTACCTTATTGATCGCAAGTACCGCCTTATGAGTAATCCATCGCCGCGCAAACTGTTCGTTACAACCGCCCTCCCTTACGCCAACGGCGCATTCCATATCGGCCACATCATGGAATACATCCAGGCCGACATCTGGGTGCGGTTCCAGCGCATGCAAGGCAATCAGGTCGATTTCGTCGGTGCCGACGATGCGCATGGCGCACCCATCATGATCGCAGCGGAAAAAGCCGGCCTTACGCCGCAGCAGTTCGTCACCAAGATTGCCGCTGGCCGCAAGCAGTACCTGGATGGCTTTCATATCGTATTCGACAACTGGAGTTCGACCGACAGCCCGGAGAATCACCAGCTTGCGCAACAGGTTTATCTGGATTTGAAAAAGGCAGGATTGATCGCCACCAGAACGGTCGAGCAATTTTTCGACCCGGAAAAGAACATGTTCCTGCCGGATCGTTACATCAAGGGCGAATGTCCGAAATGTCACACCAAGGACCAATATGGCGACAACTGCGAAGTCTGCGCAGCCGTGTATGCACCGACCGACCTGATCAATCCGTACTCGGCATTGACGGGTGCAACACCTGTGCTCAAGAGCTCGGAGCATTTCTTCTTTTCGCTGTCTGATCCTCGCTGTGTTGAATTTCTGGAGCAATGGATCACGGGTAACGATGTGGATGGCAAACCGCACCTGCAGGCGGAAGTCGCCAACAAGGTCAAGGAATGGTTTTCCGTTCGCAGCAATCCTGATGGCAGCACCAGCGAAGGTTTGGGCGACTGGGATATCTCGCGCGATGCGCCTTACTTCGGCATTGAAATTCCGGATGCACCAGGCAAATACTTCTATGTATGGCTGGATGCGCCTATCGGCTATCTGGCCTCTTTGAAAAACCTGCTGGACAAGCGCGGCGAAAATTTCGATGCCTACATGGCCGAACCTGCATTGGAGCAGATTCATTTCATCGGCAAGGACATCGTCAACTTCCATACGCTGTTCTGGCCTGCCATGCTGAAGTTCAGCGGCCGCAAGACACCTAACAAGGTGTTCGTGCACGGTTTCCTGACCGTCAACAACGGCGAAAAAATGAGTAAAAGTCGTGGCACCGGCCTCGATCCCCTGAAATACCTGAGTCTGGGCATGAATCCGGAATGGCTGCGTTATTACCTGGCCAACAAGCTCAACGCACGCAACGAAGACATAGACTTCAATCAGGAAGATTTCATCGCGCGCGTCAACAGCGACCTGATCGGCAAATACGTCAACATCGCCAGCCGTGCCGCCGGTTTCATCGCGAAAAAATTCGATGGCCGCGTTGTCACCGACTGGGCCACAGCAGACGATGCCTTCATCAGCAAATTGCGCAATGTCGCGCCAGAAATTCAAGCTTTGTACGACCAGCGCGAATACGGCAAAGCCCTGCGCGCCATCATGGAACAGGCCGATGCCATCAACGCTTACGTCGATGCCAACAAACCGTGGGAACTGGCGAAAAAACCGGAGAACAGCGCTGCGCTGCAGGAAGTCTGCAGCCGTTTGCTGGAAGCCTTCCGCATCCTCACCATCTATCTGAAACCGGTATTGCCGCATCTGGCCACACAAGTTGAAGCGCTGCTCAATATCGCGCCGCTGCAATGGCATCACACAGCTACACCATTACCGAACAATCATCAGGTCAATCCGTATTCGCATTTGATGACACGCGTCGAACCGAAGATGCTGGATGATCTGTTCGATATGCCGGCAGTCGTGGACACCACGGTGAATGTGCCTAACGGTACGAGCGCGACTGAAGTTGCAACTGACAACGCCATCGAAGCACTCGCACCGGAAATCAAGATCGACGATTTTGCCAAGATCGATTTGCGCATTGCAAAGATCGTCAACTGTGAACACGTGGAAGGCTCGGACAAGTTGTTGCGCCTGACGCTGGACGTGGGCGAAGGCCGTTTGCGCAATGTGTTCTCCGGCATCAAATCCGCTTACCAGCCGGAAGATCTGATCGGGAAATTGACAGTAATGGTTGCCAACCTCGCACCACGCAAGATGAAGTTCGGCATTTCCGAAGGCATGGTGCTGGCGGCATCGGCAGCGGATGAAAAATCCAATCCCGGCATTTACATCCTGAACCCTTGGCCAGGTGCAGAGCCCGGCATGCGCGTCGGCTAAAAGTAATTTCGTCCGCTTTATGCATCGTCCAGATTCTCGCTACAGTTCTGGATGATGCCTGCTCTCATCTTGAAACGGCTGCATGCGCCAGGCGCATGTGCCTGGCATCGCACATTGCCAGACTAGCCCCCTCATTCTTCGCAAAAAACGCTAACTGTCGTACCATCAGGGTAAGCCTGCCATAGACAGGCGTTGCGACAGTAATGTGAATTGTGGGAGTGTATTCAATGAAGCCGTTCAGATTTTCGTTCCGCCCTTCTCTTCTAAAGGATTTGCGCGGCTACGATGTGCCTGCATTCTTTCGCGATCTGAGTGCCGGCCTGACGGTCGGTATCGTCGCCTTGCCGCTGGCCATGGCGTTTGCCATTGCCAGCGGGGTCAAACCGGAAGCCGGCATTTTCACTGCCATCATTGGCGGCTTCCTGATTTCCGCGCTCGGCGGTTCACGCATCCAGATCGGCGGGCCGGCCGGCGCGTTCATCGTCATCATTTACGGCATTGTTGAAAAGTACGGTGTCGCCAACCTGCTGATTGCCACCATCTTTGCCGGCATGATGCTGTGTGCAATGGGATTATTCCGGCTCGGCTCACTGATACGCTATATCCCGGTGCCGATTGTGATCGGCTTCACCAACGGTATTGCCGTATTGATCGCCCTGTCGCAAATGAAGGATTTTTTCGGCTTGCAGATAGAAAAAATGCCGGGCGATTTTTTTGCGCAAATCCAGACGCTAAGCGCAAACGCGCATTCGTTTAATCCCGCCAGCATTGCCATTGCGCTGGTTTCCCTGCTGCTGATTTTCAGCTGGCCGAAACTGTGGCAGGCAAAGTCGGGCATATCGGACGGAGTTGGCAACAAACAGGATAATCGCCTGCACCGTATATTGCGTGCGCTACCCGGCACCATTCTGGTTCTGGTGCTGGCAACCCTTGCCGTTTCCCTGTTCGATCTGCAGGTCGATACGATAGGCAGCAGATTCGGTGGCATACCGCAGGGTTTACCCTCTTTCGCATTACCACAGTTCACATGGGAACTGGTCAAGCAGCTATTTCCACCCGCACTGACCATCGCATTGCTGGGCGCCATCGAATCGCTGTTGTGCGCGCGCGTTGCCGACAATATTACCGGCGATCGCCACGATCCGAATCAGGAGTTGATGGCGCAAGGTTTCGCCAACTTCATCACGCCTTTCTTCGGCGGCATTCCGGCCACCGGCACGATCGCACGCACGGTAACCAATATCCGCGCCGGCGCCGTTTCACCGATTGCCGGCATCCTGCATGCGCTCACCTTGCTGATTATCGTCCTGGTCGCGGCACCGCTGGCCAACAATATTCCGCTCGCCGCACTGGCCGCGATTCTTTTATACGTTGCCTACAATATGGGCGAATGGCATGAATTTGCACGACTCAGGCATTTTTCGATGAACTATCGGATTCTGATGCTGGCGACTTTTTTGCTGACGGTGATCGTCGATCTGACAGTTGCCGTGCAAGTCGGGCTGGTGCTGGCATGCGTCTTTTTCATTTACCGCATCTCCAGCCTGACGCGTATTGAATTGATCCCGTCCGATCGCCTGAGCACACCGTTGCCGCACGGCGTACTGGCCTACTCGATCTTCGGTTCGCTGTTTTTCGGCGCCGTCGACAAGCTGGAAGGGCTGATTGATGCGGAAGCGATACCGGAGCAGGCATTGATCCTGGAGTTGCACCAATTGATCAATCTGGATGCAACCGGACTCGATGCACTGGAAACCATACGCAAGACCTTGCAAAAGAAAGGCAGCCAGTTGATTCTGTGCGGAGCGAATCGGCAGCCGCTGGACTTGATGCGGCGCAGCGGCTTTCTCGAACGGCTGGGTACGCAGAATTGCCTGGATAACCTGCCCGATGCGCTGGCACGCAGCACGGCGCTGACACTGTAATCTCAGGTATTAGCCCAGGTCAGGATCGGACACCGATGTGCGGGTAACCTTGCCGCTGTCGATATCGAAATGCACGTTGAAAAACCGTTCGGTGGCCGGCCCCTCCAGATAACGCCAATCCCACACCTCTTCATTCTTCAAGGCGAATTTGACGATGGTGCGCGGCTTGCCGAGTTTGCGTCGTACCTGATCGCGATTCATGCCGGCTTCTATGGTCGCGAAGTTTTCCGGCGTTAATACTTGCGTGTAAGCCTGGAACACACCCTGCGCATCCAGATTGACCATGAAAGTGCGATGTCCCGCGGGCCCTTTCGGGTATTCAAGCGTGCGCGCGCCATTGTCTTCCGGCCAGATCATTGCCGGCTCGCCCATCGCACTACGCACGTCAGCTTCTGACGACACGCCTTTGATCAATTTTTCCAGGCCGAAGTCTTCGATAGCACGACCGTTACAGCCCAACATCAGCAAACCGCAAACAAAGCCCGACAAGGCACGCAAAAAATTCTTCATTTCCACTCCATTCAAAATCGCTCATCGCCGTCCGGCATGGTTTTTTCATGTTACCGGCTGGCGCAATTGCCAAAATGCCAGTATCGCATTGCTCTACTGCCAACAGCCGGAATTGTATCTATTCAAAACGCCTCTTTTTGCGTCCGATGCAAACTCGCGGAAGCGGGCGCAAGACAGGGTAAAATAGGGGCTGATTCCACCTCGTTGACAATTTACCCATGAAATTCAGCAAACAGCACGCCAATTACCAGTCCGAGATCACGCAGTTCATCGACTCACTGAAAGCAAAAAACCCGAACCTTGAAACATCCCAGCTCGCCGGTCGCGCGCTGCTGTGGGATAAAAGCCCTATCGATCTGGAACAGCAAGCGCGCAATGAGGCTTCGCGTGTCAATCAGCAAGCTTACCCGTACCAAAACAAAGTTCGGTAAATGAGCAACGGGCCGAACACGATGCTGGCGCACCTGCCTTCCAGTGCGCCCGATCTTGTAGTTGACGGCAGGCCGGATACCACGCCGGATGTCATTGACGGCGTCGCTTACGCGCGTCTGTACGGCGAACCGCTGTTCCGCATGCCGACGGATTTGTATATTCCGCCGGATGCGCTGGAGGTCTTCCTCGAAGCCTTTGAAGGCCCGCTCGACCTGCTGCTGTACCTGATCCGCAAGCAGAACTTCAACATCCTAGACATTCCGATGGCGCAGGTGACGAAGCAGTATCTGCAATACGTCGATCAGATCCGCCTGCATAATCTCGAACTGGCAGCCGAATATCTGTTGATGGCTGCGATGCTGATCGAGATCAAATCGCGCATGCTGCTGCCGGTACGCAAGGCCGATACCGGCGAAGAAGCCAGTGATCCGCGCGCCGAACTGGTACGCCGTCTGCTCGAATACGAGCAGATGAAACTCGCTTCGCAGCAAATCGACGCCCTGCCGCAACTCGGTCGTGATTATGTGCGCACGCAGATTTACATCGAACAAAGCATCGTCACGCGCTGGCCGGAAGTCGAAGTGGTCGATCTGCAAGCCGCATGGGCCGACTTGATCAAGCGTGCGAAACTGACTGCGCATCACATGATCAGCCGCGAAGAATTGTCGGTACGTGAACATATGACATCCATTCTGCGCCGTCTGCAATCCACAAAGTTCGTTGAATTCGCCGACCTGTTCGATCCTTCGCGCGGCGTACCTGTAGTGGTCGTCAACTTCGTCGCCCTGCTGGAACTGGCGAAGGAAACCCTGATCGAGATCACGCAGGCAGAACCGTTCGCACCGATTTACGTGCGCCTGGCTTACGCGCCCAGTTGAACATTGCTCCATCCATACCAATCATGACGTTTTTGCGCAGCAGCATGTGACGCGCAACACAACCCCACCAAGACAGCCTTATGAAGATCATTTCCTGCATTGATGAATTGCGCGACCATTTGCGCGGCCAGTTGCGTACCGCCTTCGTCCCGACCATGGGCAATCTGCACGACGGTCATCTGTCGCTGATGCGACTGGCGCGCAAGCATGGCGATCCGGTCGTTGCATCGATCTTTGTCAATCGTCTGCAGTTCGGCCCTAACGAAGATTTCGATCGCTACCCACGCACATTTCAGGCTGACGTCGAGAAACTGGAAAAGGAAGGCGTCTACATCCTGTTCGCACCGACGGAAAAAGATCTGTATCCGGAGCCGCAGGAATTCCGCGTGCAACCACCGAATGATCTGGGCAATACGCTGGAAGGCGAATTCCGTCCCGGCTTTTTCAGTGGCGTGACCACTATCGTATTGAAGCTGTTTTCCTGCGTACAGCCGAGCGTCGCCGTGTTCGGCAAAAAGGATTATCAGCAGTTGATGATCGTGCGCAATATGTCCAAGCAGTTCGCACTGCCGACCGAAATCATCGCAGCTGAAACCTATCGCGCCGAAGATGGCCTGGCGCTGTCCTCGCGCAATATGTATTTATCCGCTGAAGAACGTGCGGAAGCGCCGGAGCTGTTCAAGAATTTGAACGCGGTGGCCAACGAAGTCCGTAGCGGACATCTGGATATTTTCCAGCTGGAACGGCAGGCAATGGCCGATCTGAGCCAGCGTGGCTGGAAGCCGGATTACATCTCGATCCGCAAACGCAGCAATCTGCAGCCACCATCGGCCGGCGATATGGCGCAAGGCGAAAAGCTGGTCGTGCTCGCCGCCGCAAAATTGGGCGCCACGCGTCTGATCGACAATCTGGAAATCTGATTCTGCATTCCACCTGGTTTCGTTTTTTAATTTGACGAAGCCAGGGATACGGACAAGCACGTTGCAATGATTTTTTGCAATTGCTGCTTGTGTGCTTCGACATTCCCATCGATATAAAGGCTGGTACGAAACCCATCGGTGCCAGCCAATATGCAATGCATCGCCTTGCAGGAAAACTGCAACTGAACGATGCGTGCACCGACGACTGCATCCAGTGCGACGGAACACAATTTCCCTGCCTTGATCGGCGCTGGACTCATGACGGCCAAACCCTGCATGGAAACATCCATAGTGCGTATCTGCATCGTCGCCTCATCGGTGGTCATCAAACCACGACGGCGAAATACATAACGTTGTTCTTGTCGCCTTGAATCCTGTGCCGCCAGCATCGCATGTGCACTCATGATGACTCTTTCTCAAAGAGGGACAGTCATGAATGCTACGGATGCAGCGTGACGGGTTGATGACAACGTAAGCTTGAAATGTTAAAGATGTTTGAGCGCGCAGAATCAGCAGACGCAGCGCATTGCAAGGAAGAAGACTACGGATTTTGATTCGGCATCATCATTAAATCGGTCGCGCCGAGATCAATTTTTTGTTGGGATAGCAGCGTCGTTACCTGGCCGCGATGATGCGTCTGATGATTGAACATATGCGTAACAGATTGCCATGCCGGGCCGCTACGCGTGGATTTTGTCATGCCGCTATACCAGGAAAAATCGCCGGCCAGCCACGTGGCATCCAGACTCGCCGCCCACACTACCAATTCTTCATCCAATGCAATTCGCGCTGCTTTCAATGCATCCCACTCGGCATGCACATCGACATTACCGGGCGTAGTCGGCATCGCTCTCTCCAGCACCGTGCCCTTGGTAAAACGACCCAGCCACATTGCATCACCCCACAGCAGATGATTCAGGGTTGAATGGACAGATTTGAAAAACGCACCGCGATCGGCCTTGCGCTCCGTATCGCTTAACTGTTCGCTGGCTGCATACACCTTGCCGTTCATCCAGCGGTTGTAACGCGCCAGTAACTGCGCGTACTCGGGTGAAATCATTTTTTCTCGACCCACTGCAACAGGTCCTGCCATTGTTCGAGATCTTTTTCTACGCGCGAAGGTGCAACATCCCATAGCGTGGCGCCGTTCGCAGCGAGCTGCACATAGTTTTGCGTATCACGCAGGAAGCCAAGTACCGGAATACCGAGTCCATGCACATATTGCGTCAGTTGATCGGCCGCACGCGTACGACCGTTGACGCGCATGCCAAGTACGCTGAGATCGAATTTAGCTTTGGTTTGCTGCAGTTTTTGCAGGAATTCCTGCGTCGCCAGAATATCGAAGATCGAGGGCTGCAAAGGTACGATCACCTTGTCGGCAATCTGCATCACCTTGTCAAAACGCTTGCCGCTGAAACCGGCCGGCGTATCGAGCACGATGTGCGTGGTTCCTTTCGGCGGCTTGGCGACATGACCGTCTTCGATTTCCCACGGCTGGATCGCCGGCAGGGAAGCTGGACGCAATGCCAGCCAGGAGCGCGATGATTGCTGGGCATCGACGTCGCCCAGCATGACCTTGTGCCCCTGCGCTGCAAAATAGCCGGCAAGATTGGTGGCAAACGTACTCTTGCCCACGCCGCCTTTCGGGTTGGCGATGACGATGACTGGCATGAAATTCCCCTTTTAGCGTTATTTTCGGCGACTCTCTTGAAAACCAGCTCGTATCCCACCCCTGCATGCTGATTTGCAGACAAGAATATCATGCTGCATTGCAAGTTCAATCCCGTAGCGGATCTTGCGTAATGAGTTTGTTGCAGACGCGCCAAAACCGGCGCACATCGGGGCTGAAGATCAGACGGCCGGATCGCCTAGTACGCACAGCGCATCCAGCAGCGGCTGCGCAGCCTGTGCAATGCGGTCCAGACTGGCCTCCCGCAAACGCGCCGTATCAACCATGGCGTCGCTATTGAGCCCAGCCCAGCGTAGCAATGCTGAACAGGCCGAGGGCGTATCGAACATTCCGTGCAGGTAGCTGCCGAGAACTTGATCATCGACAGAACGCGCGCCTTCAGGCCGGCCAGCTATGATAAAAGCCGGATGCGAGCATGCTTCGCCTTCGGAAAGTCCCATGTGGATTTCGTAACCGCTGACGGCGGCATCCGTATCTGCAAACGCACAAATACCGTGGACCTGCTCCAGCTGCTTTTCCTGCGTCAGTACGGTCGCAATATCCAGCAAGCCCAAACCTTGCGAAATACCCGGCGAGCCTTCCACTCCTTGCGGGTCGGCTATCGTCTTGCCCAGCATCTGATAGCCGCCACAGATACCGATGATCTTGCCGCCGTAACGCGCATGACGGATCAATGCCTCACGCCAGCCATTGGCAACCAGCCAATCCAGATCGCCACGCGTATTTTTGCTGCCCGGCAGGATAATCAGGTCGGCAGCCGGAATCGGCTGCCCCGGCCCTATCAATTGCAGATCGACATCCGGGTGCGCGCGCAGCGCATCGAAGTCCGTGTGATTACTGATACGCGGCGGTACCGGCACGACAACGCGGAAAGCACCGCGCGCGGTTTGCGTTTGTTCCACCGCATCTTCGGCATCAAGAAACAAACCGTGCAGATACGGCAAGACCGCCAGCACCGGCTTGCCGGTTTGTTCTTCCAGCCAACGCAAGCCGGGTTCAAGCAAACTGATATCGCCGCGAAAACGATTGATGACAAAACCGATCGTCCGTTTGCGTTCGCTCTCCGACAGGCAAGCCAGCGTACCGATAATGTGCGCAAACACGCCGCCTCTATCGATATCGGCAACCAGGATGACGGGGCAATCGACGGCTTCGGCAAAACCCATGTTGGCGATATCGCGATCACGCAAATTCACTTCAGCCGGACTACCCGCACCTTCCACCAATACGGTTTCATATTGCCCGCTCAAGCGGCCATACGATTCCAGCACGGCCTGCATCGCGATCGGTTTGTAGGCGTGATAGTCGCGCGCATTCATGTCGCTGCGTGCCTTGCCGTGAATGATCACTTGGGCGCCAGTATCGCTAGATGGCTTGAGCAAAATCGGATTCATGTCGGTATGCAACGGCAAACCGGCGGCAACCGCCTGCAATGCTTGTGCACGCCCGATTTCTCCGCCATCGCTGGTAACCGCACTGTTCAATGCCATGTTCTGCGGCTTGAACGGCACGACCTTCACACCCTGTTGCGCAAGCAAGCGGCATAGCGCTGCAACCAGCGTGGTTTTACCGGCATCGGATGTGGTGCCCTGCACCATCAAGGTAGGGAAAGGAAATTTCACGGCTGCTTATTTCACGGTTGAGTTGATGACTTGGCTGAGCGGCGACTACGAGCAAGCTCCAGTTTTTCGCACACCATCGCCGCACCTTCAATCAAACGCGGTCCGGCACGATTCAGCAAATCGCCGTCTATCGGAAACAGATTGCCGTTTTTTACGGCAAGCAGATTCGGATACTGCTCCCACATTTCCAGGCCGGCTGTCTTTTTCTCTCTGCGTCCACCGGTAAACATCGCCTCCGGGTTCTCCAACAATACGGATTCGACGCTGACAGTCGGCGCGGTAACCGACAATTTGGCAAATACATTTTCGCCACCGCACAAGCGGAAGACATCGCTCATGATGTGTTCGCCATTGAGCGTATATACCGGCTTGCCCCAGACCTGATAGAAGGTGCGCACCGGAGGGCGATTGCCGTATTGCGTGCGCAGACGCGTCAATTCCGCACGTTCGGCAATCGCCGTTTTTTCTGCCTGCTGTTCAGTACCCATCAACTTCCCGAGACGCTGCACGCTATCCGGAATATCGCTGAGCTTCTTTGGTTCGCTGTAATAAAACGGAATACCGAGTTTGCGCAAATGTTCAAGTTGACGTTCCGAATTGCCATGTAACCAGACCACCAGCAAATCCGGCTTGAGCGCGATGATGCGTTCTATATCGATTTGCTGATGATTGCCCACACGCGCAATCTTCAGCGCAGCAGCTGGATAATCGCTGTATCCGACCGTGCCCACAATACGGTCGCCGCCGCCCGCCGCAAAGATCAGTTCAGTCGCATGCGGTGCCAGCGAAATAATGCGTTGCGCCGGCTGACTTACGACGACTGCATTGCCTGCATCGTCCTGCACGCTGATCGTTGCATGCGCCTGCAAGGCGAACAGCGATAAAGCGAATAACAAACCAGATTTCATTTTTCTTCCTGTTGAATAATTGAGGCAGCCCATGTACTCAATGCTTGTTGTAATCTCTGCCAGCCTTTTTCATCCGCTGGCAAGCCGATGCGTACACCATGCGAGAAAATTCGCACCCAGATACCGTGCTGTGCCATATGCTCTGCGAATACTGCAGCACGCACGTCAGGCCAATACTGATACAGGGCTGTGCCATGCGATGCAATGCCATGCGATGCCAGCAGTCGCTGCAAACGCATACCGCTCTCGTGCAATTGACTACGCATGGCCTGCTGCCATGCCTGATCCGACAAGGCAGCACTGCCAATCTGCTGCGCCGGACCGCTGACTGTCCACGGCCCCAGCAAATCGGCCAACTGTTTCAGCAAATCCGCATGCGCCGCAACAAAACCCAAACGCAAACCGGCCAGACCGAAAAATTTTCCAACCGAGCGAAACACGATCAACCCCGCCTGCGAGGTATGCACTGCCACGCTTTGTTCCGGTGCAGTATCGCCAAATGCCTCATCAACTATCAGCCAGCCGCCACGTGCCGCCAGTTGCTCTGCCCAGCGCAGCAATGCCTCCGGTGCGATTTTCTCGCCAGTTGGATTATTCGGGTTGCAGAGCGACATTACATCGCATACCTCCAGCTGAGCCTCCAACTGATCGTAAGTCACTTCACGCACATCATGCCCGGCTTGTCGCCATTGATAACTGTGCTCTGCATACGAAGGCGCTGCAATGACAACCCGGCTGCGTGCACGCAAGCGCGGCAATGTCTGTATCGCCGCCTGCGTACCGGCAACCGGCAATAACTGCGGCGCACCGTAATAAGTTTGTGCAGCTTCCAGCAAAGTCGTGCTCGGCTCCGGCAAACGGTGCCATGCATCCGGTGTCAGCTGCGGTACTGGGTAGGCTTGCGGATTGATGCCGGTAGACAGATCCAGCCACTCTTCGCGCGGCCGACCATACCGCCGGACTGCATCGTTCAGATTACCGCCATGCTCAAGCATTGATGATCCCTGCTATCACAGCTGCAATACAAATCAGCACCAGCCACAAGGCCGTCGTCAAGACCACCAGACGCCAGGCGCGGGCGATATCCTTGCCTGTGGCTGCAGGGCCGATACCCAGCGGCGGACGCTGTTCCACTTCGCCATCGTAAATTGCGGCACCGCCTAGCGATATCCCCAAGGCACCCGCACCTGCCGACATCACCGGCCCCGCATTCGGACTCGACCAGGCTGGTGCCTGCACCCGCCAGCATTGCCATGCCTGCCGCGTATTACCGAGCAATGCATAAGACAGCGCGGTCAGGCGCGCCGGAATGAAATTCAGCACGTCATCAATGCGCGCAGCAACACGACCGAACGCATTGAACCGTTGCGTGCGATAACCCCACATTGCATCCAGAGTATTCGCCAGGCGAAACAATACAACGCCGGGGCCGCCTGCCAGAACAAACCAGAACAAGGTGCCGAATACCGCGTCATTGCCGTTTTCCAGCAGGGATTCCACTCCGGCCTTGGCCAGATCGGATTCTTCCGCCTGCCGCGTATCGCGACTGACAATGCGCGCGGTCAACAGGCGCGCCTGCGGCAAATCATCGTCCATCAATGCATTTGCTATCGGTAAGGTATGGTCACGCAGGCTGCGCAATCCCAGGCTGAAATACAACAATAGTGCATGCACTGCCAATGCAAGCAGCGCATCGAATTGCGCCAGCCAGAAAGTGAATAGCCAGGCCAGCAATACCAGCGGCAACACGGCTAGCGTCCATGCCACTGCGCCGTGCGCAATGCGCGATTCACCGGCATTGAGTTTCTTTTCCATTGCTATCGCCAGATTGCCGAAACCGGCCAACGGATGCCAGCGCGTCGCTTCGCCCAAGCGCATATCCAGCAACACGCCTATCAACATCAGGATGGCAATCACGCCGCAAGACAAACCAAACAGCATCTCAGCCCTTCAATGTCAGCGGCAAACCGGCGACGATCAATACGGCACGCTCACATACGGCAGCGACAGCCTGATTCAAACGTCCGGCTTCATCGACAAACCAGCGCGATACCGCACCTTGCGGAACAATGCCCTGCCCGACTTCATTCGACACCAGAATCACATCGCCCCTGGCTTGCGTCAGCGCTTGCAGGAAAGCAGCGCGCTGTTCAGTAAAGCAGGCAGGTGCATCGATGGCGCCGATTTCCGGGAATTCTTTTTCTTCTGAAAACAGCAGATTGGAGAGCCACACCGTCAGGCAATCCACCATGACCAGATTGTCCGGTGTACTGTGCTTTTCAATCGCAGCACCCAGCGCCAGCATTTCTTCTACGGTCACCCAATGACTATCGCGTCGCGCGCGATGATGCGCAATACGTGCCTGCATTTCTGCATCACCGGCTTGCGCGGTGGCGATATAGACCACTGGCTTGCCGGCTGCAGTCGCCAGCGCTTCGGCATGAGCACTCTTGCCTGAACGCGCCCCACCTATTACCAGTGTGCGTGTCATGCTTTTACTTCAGGAGAAAAAATCCGTGCCATCGCTGCCGGGCACGATGAGAAATAGGCGTGGAAATAAGTCGCAGTCAAAGCGCCTTGTTTATATACCGCTTCGCCAGCTGCGCCATTCGATCGCTTGACCGTCTGTACCTGCGGCTCGAGCGGCGTACTCAGCGTTGAATAATGGAAGGCATGTCCGCGCAATTCGCCATCTTCCGTTGCGAGTGACTGCATGCCCAGACCTGCCAGCTTGCCTTGCATGATCACTTCACCCGGCATCAAACCAACCATAGGCCATTGCTTGCCCTGCGCATCTGTCAGGCTGTCGGCAATCACCATCATGCCGCCGCATTCTGCGAGTATCGGCATATTCCGTGCATGCGCAGCACGCATGGACTCCTGCCAGCGCTGTGCTGCCGACAAAGTCGCGCAATGCAATTCTGGATAACCACCCGGGATATACACGGCATCCGCTTCCGGTGGAATCGCTTCGTCATTTAACGGAGAAAAGAATTGCAGTCGTGCACCCGATGCGCGCAGGCATTCCAGATTAGCGTGATAGACGAATGCAAAAGCCGCATCGCGCGCAATCGCGATTGTTTTACCGACCAGTAATTGCGGCATGGTCGATGCGGCAAGACTCTCATCCAGCGTAACTGGTTCAATGGCATTCCAGGCAGCCATATCGATCTCGATCTGATCGGCAAGCTGGTCCAGCACCTGATCGACCTGTGCG
>NZ_JBEBPO010000025.1:0-27646 GCF_040395855.1 Herminiimonas fonticola
CCGCCCATGCCCTTGACCATCTTGCCGGGAATCATCCAGTTGGCAAGATCGCCTTTTTCGGAAACCTGCATCGCACCCAGCAAGGCAACATCGATTTTGCCGCCGCGTATCATGCCAAAGGAATCGGCCGAACTGAAATACGATGAACCCGGCAACGATGTCACCGTCTGTTTGCCGGCATTGATCAGATCCGGATCGACCTCATCCTCGGTAGGAAACGGACCTATGCCGAGCAAGCCGTTTTCCGATTGCAGCCAGACGTGAATATCCAGCGGAATGAAATTGGCTACCAGTGTCGGCAAGCCGATGCCGAGATTGACGTAAGCGCCATCGTGCAATTCCCGTGCTGCGCGTGCAGCCATTTCATCTCTGGTCCATGCCATATCGTTCTCCGCGTATTGTTCGACTAGCCGGCGCGCAAGGTACGCTGCTCTATGCGTTTTTGCGGATGTGCATTCAATACGATGCGATGAATGAAAATACCCGGCGTATGTACATCGTCGGGATCGATCTCGCCGATTTCGACCAGCTCTTCCACTTCCACCACGGTGATTTTTCCGGCCATCGCCACATTCGGATTGAAGTTGCGCGCAGTGTGCCGATACACCAGATTCCCGGCCTTGTCAGCCCTGTATGCCTTGACGATGGCAACGTCGACGTTCAGCGCGCGCTCCATCACATATTGCTCGCCATCGAATTCGCGCACCTCCTTGCCTTCTGCAACGACAGTACCTATGCCGGTTTTGGTAAAGAATGCCGGAATACCGGCACCTGCGGCGCGCAGTTTTTCGGCCAGCGTGCCTTGCGGCGTGAATTCCACTTCCAGTTCGCCGGCCAGGTACTGACGCTCGAACTCCTTGTTCTCTCCGACATAGGAGGAAATCATTTTCCTGATCTGCCGCGTTGCCAGCAGTTGTCCAAGACCGGCATCATCCACACCTGCATTGTTGGAAATGGCCGTCAGGTTCTTCACACCGGAATCTCGCAATGCGGCAATCAGCGCTTCCGGAATGCCGCACAAACCGAAGCCGCCGACAGCAATGGTTTGTCCATCCCTGACAATATCGGCCAGTGCCAGCGCTGCATCGGGATAAACTTTGTTCATAGCTACCCTTCTTTGTGTAGAGTAAACCGTCAGGAACGAAAACGCTTCGGCTGTATCGGCCAGCATAAGATGCCGTAGCAGCAATCGCAATACCGTAGAACTACGATTTGGCACGCTGAAAGACAGGCAATCAATGACGGACTCGGCAAACATCGACTATGCAAGCATCTTCCAGCATGCGCCTGTCGGCATGTGCGTCTCGCAGCACAGGGTAATGCATGCCTGCAATACCGCATTGACGCAGATGTTTGGTTACGCCGAGGGTGCGCTGGCAGGATTGTCGTTTTCCGTCCTGTATCCGAGCCACACGGAATTCGAACGTACCGGCGCACGCATCATTCCCATCATGAATGCAAAAGGCTGCTATTCGGACGAACGCATCATGAAACGCGCAGATGGCCAGTTATTCTGGTGTCATGTCAGCGGTCGTGCCTTGGTAGCGAATGATCCGCACGCAGCCGGAATCTGGACGTTTGAAGATTTGAGTGAGAAGCGACCCGTGACGGCGGCGCTGACACCGCGCGAACGCGAAATTGCCGCCATGCTGGTCGAGGGGAAAACCAGCAAACTGATTGCACGGCAAATCGGGCTCAGTCCGCGCACAGTGGAAATGCACAGAGCGAAACTGATGCGGAAATTTACCGTCAGCACTGCCAGCGAATTGATTCATCGCCTGCTGGGCGTGCTGCGGTAAATTAGTGTCGCATTAAATTTTCTGCAATCTGAAGTGTAAAAACTTAATGCGCACTCATGCCATCGTCGGCCGTCATGATGGCGCCGTTGATGAAGTGCGATTCTTCCGCCGCCAATAGCAACAGCAAACCATCCAGATCTTCCGGCTTGCCGATACGTTTGCGTGGCAAGGCATCCAGCAGCTTCTTTCCCTGTTCGCTCTTGAAGTATTCCTGATTGAGCTCGGTGCTGATGTAGCCCGGGCAGATCGCATTGACGTTGATGCCGAACCTGCCCCACTCCACCGCCATCGTCTTGGTCATATGCACCAGCGCCGCCTTGCTCATGCTGTACAGGCCAAGTTCCGGCACTACACGCAATCCGGCGACCGAAGCAATGTTGATAATGCGGTGCTGCTTCTTCGCATCGCCCTTGGCGCGCGCAATCATCCGCTTGGCCACTTCCTGCGCCACGAAAAATGCACCGCGCTGATTGGTATCCATCACGTAGGCGTATTCTTCCGGCGTCACATCAAGCAGACGTCCGCTGGCAGAAACTCCCGCATTGTTAACCAGGATATCGATTGCACCGGCTTCGGTTTCTGCATGCGCAATGGCCGACTTGATACTCGCGTAATCGGTCACATCCAGCGTCACAACATGTGCGGCGCCGCCCTCTGCCTCGATCTCGGCACGCAACTCCTTGAGCCTGTCCACACGACGGGCAGCCAGTATGACTTGTGCACCCGCCATCGCCAGCACCTTTGCAAAGCGCGCGCCAAGTCCACTGGAAGCGCCGGTAACCAGGGCAACCTTGCCTTCAAAATTGACTTCTATGCCCACGACATTCTCCTGAATTGCTCTTGATTATTAACGCACGAAAAACAAAAAGTGACGTTAGAGGCGTTATGATTACACGAAAGCGCAGCAATGCGCGTTTTACACCTCATGCCCACTGCGAAACCGCGCGACAATAACGCCTTCGCATGCAGATAATTAGACTGTTTTTACCATGACCCAGACCTCCTCCCCAGAATCCAGCCTGTTAGCCCAATACGGTCCACGCGAAGCAATGGAATATGACGTTGTGATAGTTGGCGGCGGACCGGCCGGCTTGGCGGCGGCCATACGGCTCAAACAGCTTGCCGCTGAACAAAATCACGAGGTTTCCGTCTGCATTCTGGAAAAAGGCGGAGAACTGGGCGCGCACATACTCTCCGGTGCGGTGATGGATCCGCAGGCGCTGACCGAATTGCTGCCCGACTGGAAAGAACTGGGCGCACCGCTCCATACCCCTGTCAGCGAAGACCGCTTCCTGTTCCTGACCGAGAACAAAGCCTACAAGACGCCGAACTTCCTGCTGCCGGCCTGTTTCCAGAATCACGGCAATTACGTCGTTTCGCTGGCCAATGTGGTCCGCTGGCTGGGACAGCAGGCCGAAGCGCTGGGTGTGGAAGTTTTCCCCGGTTTTCCGGCGGCGGAAATTTTGTACAACGAGGATGGCTCTGTCAAAGGCGTGGCTACCGGCAATATGGGTATAGACCGTGCCGGCCAGCCGACTGCCGCCTTTCAGCTCGGAATGGAACTGCACGCCAAATACACGCTGTTCGCCGAAGGTTCGCGCGGCCATCTCGGCAAGCAGTTGATGGACAAATTCAACCTCAACCAGGGCAAGGCACCGCAAACTTACGGTATCGGCATCAAGGAGTTGTGGGAAATCGATCCGGCCCTGCATCAAGCGGGACTCGTCATTCACACTGCCGGCTGGCCGCTGAAGAGCGATACCTATGGCGGCTCCTTCCTGTATCACCTGGAAAACAATCAGGTCGCCGTCGGCTATGTGGTCGGACTCGGTTATGCCAATCCCTATCTGTCGCCGTTTGAAGAATTCCAGCGTTATAAAACGCATCCGGAAATCAGCCGTTTCTTCAAAGGCGGCAAACGCATTTCCTATGGCGCCCGCGCCATTACCGCCGGCGGTTTGCAATCATTGCCCAAGCTGGTCTTTGCCGGTGGCGCGTTGATAGGCTGCGATGCAGGCTTCCTGAATACAAGCCGCATCAAGGGTAGCCATGCTGCCATCAAGAGCGGCATGCTGGCAGCAGACGCTGCATTTGCAGCATTGGCGGGCGGTCGTCAGTACGACGAACTGAGCGACTACCCACAGGCATTCGAAAAATCATGGTTGCATGAAGAATTGCACGTCGCGCGCAACTTCAAACCGTGGATGAGCAAAGGTTTGTACACCGGTGCATTGATGGTGGGTATCGATCAATTGATCTTGCGCGGCAAGGCACCATGGACCTTGCGCAATACGCATGCCGATCATGCCTGCCTGCGTCCTGCTTCCGAGTTTCAACCGATTGCTTATCCGAAGCCGGACAATACACTGACCTTCGATAGACTGTCGTCGGTGTTCATCTCCAACACCAATCATGCAGAAGATCAGCCCATTCATTTGACCTTGAAGGATGCCAGCGTACCGGTAGCCATCAATCTGGCGCAGTATGCCGGACCGGAAGCGCGTTACTGTCCTGCTGCGGTGTATGAATTTGTCAAAACCGATGCAGGTGAAGACAGGCTGCAGATCAATGCGCAAAACTGCGTGCATTGCAAAACCTGCGATATCAAGGACCCTACGCAAAATATCGTATGGGTGACGCCGGAAGGCGGTGGCGGGCCGAACTATCCGAATATGTAAAAATCAGTCCGGGAAGAAAACAAAAAAGCCGCTATGCGGCTTTTTTTACAACCTGTTTTTTACTGCGCTGCGATCATATTTTCCATTCGCCGCTCAATATTTTTTCCAGCCAGAATGCACCGATCACGGTCTTCACGTCGGTAATTTTTCCTTCGCGTATCCAGCTCAGCAAATCGGATGGCGCAGCCTTGAAGGTTTCGAGGAATTCTTCATCATCCAGCTTGCGCTCCCCCTCAGTCAGGCCGCGCGCCAGATATAAATCCAGATGTTCGTCAGCATAGGCAATCGCATTATGTATCGTGCAGACGAATTGCCAGTCGGTAGCCGTATAACCTGTTTCTTCCAGCAACTCGCGCTGGGCACAGGCTAATGGCTGTTCGCCAGGATCGATTTTTCCGGCAGGGAATTCGATAAAGACGCGATCCAGCGGGTAGCGAAACTGGCGTTCCATCAATACGGAACCGTCGTCGAACAGCGGCAGAATCACGACTGCGCCAGGATGCCTGATGTACTCACGCGTGGTCGGCTGGCCATTCGGCAGACGCACCGTATCGCGCTGCACTTTCAGAAAGTGGCCATCGTAGGCCAGCGTACTGTCGATGCGGATTTCTTTCAGATGATTATCCATATTCCGGCTCCGATAACGCGCTAACAATGCTCGACAGATGGAAGTAATGGAAAAGCGTCGCCTGACGCTCAGTGATGATGCTTGCGCATATAGCGCATGACAAAACCAGGATAGGCCAGCACGAGAAACAGGCAGCCGGTGATGGCAAAAAATTCCCAGCCTTGCGGAAACACGCTACCGATACGCAATTCCAGCAAGCCGGCCACCAGGCCGACTGCCAGGTACAGCAGGAACAATTCAATCAAGCGCAACCAGACCGGCTTGACTGGCCGCGGAAAGGGAATAATCGCAAACAAGCGCTCATTGAAGAATGGCAGGTTGGCGCAAAAGAGCGCCAACAAAATCACAAACCAGCTAGCCAGCGAGACATCCACTCAGCAACAGTCTATCGTCGTCAGGACGCAAGCGTCTTGACGATGGCAGCTGCACAGGCCGCCATCAGCGGTCCAGGCACCAGGCCCAGGGCCAGCAATGCCGCACCGTTGATGCTCAACATTACGGTGACATCCTTGTTGGCAACGATCTTCGCAGTATCAGCCGGTTCATCGAAGTACATGACCTTGACTACGCGCAGATAGTAGAAGGCGCCGATCAGCGAGAACAGCACTGCCACCACTGCCAGCCAGATTTGTCCGGTACTCAGAACCGCTTGCAAGACTGCCAGTTTGGCGTAGAAGCCGACTACCGGCGGCACGCCTGCCAGCGAGAACATCAGCAACAATGTTACGAAGGCAAACCATGGGCTGCGTTGATTCAGGCCTTTGAAGTCGTCAATGTTGTCGGCTTCAAAACCGGCACGCGACAACAGCATGATGACGCCGAACATGCCGAGCGTAGTCAGCACATAGGTGATGACATAGAACATCGCGGCGCCATAACCATTGGTGGTCGAACCGTCTGCACCGGCTACTACGCCAGACAACAGGCCGAGCAGAATGAAGCCGACTTGCGAGATGGTCGAATACGCCAGCATGCGTTTGATATTGGTTTGCATGATCGCGGTGATGTTACCGATCGCCATCGACAGCACGGCAAGTATCGTCAGCATTTGCTGCCAATCGATCACCAGCGCAGGCAAGGCTTCCACCAGCAGACGCATCGTGATCGCGAATGCAGCCAGCTTGGGTGCACCGCCCAGCATCAGCGTCACCGCAGTTGGTGCACCTTGATAAACGTCCGGCACCCACATATGGAATGGCACGGCGCCAAGTTTGAATGCCAGGCCGGCAACCACAAATACCAGGCCGAAAATCAGTACCGGCTTGTTGACAGCACCGCTTGCAATCACACGTGCAACTTCAGTCAAATCGAGTGAACCGGTCGCGCCGTACAACATCGAAATACCGTACAGCAGGAAGCCTGAAGCCAGCGCACCGAGAACAAAATATTTCATCGCTGCTTCAATTGCCACCGCATTGTCGCGACGGAAAGCTACCAGCGCATACAGCGACAGCGACATGATTTCGAGGCCGAGATAGATGATCAGGAAGTTGTTGGCCGACATCATGACCATCTGACCAAGAACAGTAAACAGCGACAGGATGTAGAACTCGCCACCCAGACGGCCGTTCACCATTTGACGATCTTCCAGATACTGACGCGAATAGATGAGCGTCAGCCCGATCGCGATATACGTGCAGAACTTGAGCAGATTCGACATCGGGTCCGAAACGAACATATTGCCGAAACTGTAGCTGGTCGCACCAGCGCTGAAATCACTCAGACTGAGTACCGCGCACACAACCAGGGTTGCGAGCGACAATATGTAAGTCAGGTAGCGTTTCGCATCCGACAGAAACAAATCGATCAGCAGGATTGCACAGGTTGCAGCTGCCAGGAAGATTTCAGGAAGGACAGGTATCAGATTCAAATTATTCATTTTGTCGCAGTGTGTGTGCGTTCAGTTGCGCGGTTGCAGAGCGTTAAGGGAGCTTCGAAATCGCGACGTGCTTGAGCAAATCAGCGACCGAAGTCTGCATAACATCTGTGAAAGGCGCCGGATACAGACCCATCGCCAATACGGCAATGGCCAGCAAACCAAGCATCAGGAATTCACGCTTGTTGATATCCGTCAGTTCCGCCACGTGGTGATTGGTAACAGCGCCGAAAATCACGCGCTTGGCCAGCCACAGTGAATACGCTGCACCCAGAATCAATGCAGTTGCTGCCAGCAGGCCGATCCAGAAATTGTATTTGACCGCGCCCAGAATCACCATGAACTCGCCCACGAAACCGGAGGTTGCCGGCAAGCCTGCATTACCCATCGAGAACAGCACGAAGAATGCAGCGAATTTAGGCATGGTGTTCACGACACCGCCGTAGTCGGCGATATTACGCGAGTGCATACGGTCATAGAGCACGCCGATACACAGGAACATCGCGCCCGACACAAAGCCGTGCGAAATCATTTGTGCGATACCGCCCTGCACTGCCATGTCGTTGAACATGAAGAAGCCGAGTGTGACGAAGCCCATGTGTGCAATCGATGAATAAGCCACCAGCTTTTTCATATCCTTTTGCACCAGCGCGACCAGACCGATATAGATCACGGCGATCAGCGACAGCGTGATCATGAAGCCGGACAGGTAATGGCTGGCATCCGGTGTAATCGGCAGCGAAAAACGCAGGAAGCCGTATGCACCGAGTTTCAGCATGATCGCAGCCAGCACGACGGAGCCGCCGGTTGGCGCTTCCACGTGAGCGTCCGGCAACCATGTATGCACTGGCCACATCGGCACCTTGACTGCAAACGCCATCAGGAAAGCCAGGAAAATCAGGATCTGCGCATCCATAGGCAGCGGCAAGGTATGCCACGCCAGAATGTCGAAGCTGTGGCCGGACTTGAAGTACAGGTACAGCAAGGCCACCAGCATCAACAGCGAGCCGAAGAAGGTGTACAGGAAGAACTTGATCGATGCATAGACGCGATTTGCACCGCCCCATACGCCGATGATGATGAACATCGGAATCAGTGTCGATTCAAAGAACACATAGAACAGCAAACCGTCCAGTGCGCAGAACACGCCGATCATCAAGCCGGACAGGATCAGGAACGCACCCATGTACTGGCCTACACGCTTCGTGATCACTTCCCATCCGGCGATCACGACGAAAATCGTAATGAAAGCCGTCAAGACGACGAACCACATCGACAAGCCATCGACGCCGAGCGAGTAGTTGATGTTGAAAATATCAATCCACTTGAATTTTTCAACGAACTGCATGCCATGCGCAGCATTGTTGAATTGCGCAACCAGCGGCAAGGTCACCAGAAAACTGACGATGGCGCCGATCAGCGAAACGCTGCGCGCAACGTTTGGATTATCGTCACGGCCAATAACCAGAACGAAGATACCGAACGCGATTGGCAACCAGATCGCGAGACTTAACAGGGGAAATGTTGACTGCATCATGTTTTTATTTGCTCTATTTCGCTAACTTATTGGGCGAACGATGGGAACGGCAAGAAATAAATCAGGAAACCCAGCACGCCGAGAATCATGACGAATGCGTAGTGATAAATGTAGCCGGTCTGCAGCGTACGAACGATGCTGGAGAACCAGCCCACCAATTTCGCACTGCCGTTCACGATCAATCCATCGATCAACGTCTTGTCGCCCACATTGGAAAAACCACCGCCCAGCACACGCGCACCGCGGGCAATGACGACTTCATTGAATTTATCCATGTAGTACTTGTTGTCGAGCAGCTTGTACAAGGCATGGAAATTCTTGAAGAACCAGGCTGGAACGCGCGGATTGATCATGTAGCAGTAGTAAGCCGCCACCACACCAGCCAGCGCCAGCCAGAACGGCGCCGTTTGCAGGCCATGAATCGCCATCGCTGCCGCACCGTGGAACATTTCATTCAGTTCTGCCATGCCGCCATGCTTGGGATCGACAGCAATCACGCCTTTGAAGAAATCGCCATGCAACATAGGCTCAATCGCAAAGTAGCCGATCACAACCGATGGTATCGCCAGCAGGATCAACGGCAAGGTCACTACCCAAGGCGACTCGTGCGGTTTTTGGCCAGGAGCCAGACCGTGATGTGCCGCGTCGTCATGCTCGTCATCAGCGTGAGCGTGATCGTCATGCGCATGATCATCATGTGCATGCGCCTTGCCGAAACGTTCTTCACCATGGAATACCAGGAAGTACATGCGGAAGGAATAGAACGCGGTCACGAAAACGCCAGCCAGCACTGCAAAGTTGGCAAAGCCTGCGCCGGCAATATGGGTCGCATGCACAGCTTCAATGATGCTGTCTTTCGAATAGAAACCGGCGAAGAACGGCGTACCAATCAATGCCAGCGAGCCCAGCAAGGAAGTGATCCACGTGATCTTCATGTACTTGCGCAGACCACCCATGTTGCGGATGTCCTGATCGTGATGCATGCCGATGATGACGGAACCTGCGGCAAGGAACAGCAACGCCTTGAAGAATGCGTGCGTCATCAAGTGGAACACGGCAACCGAGTAAGCCGATGCACCCAGCGCTACGGTCATGTAACCGAGTTGCGACAGCGTCGAATAAGCGACCACGCGTTTGATATCGTTCTGGATAATACCCAGGAAGCCCATGAACAGCGCAGTAATCGAACCGATAATCAGGATGAAGGACAAGGCGGTATCCGACAACTCGAACAGCGGCGACATGCGCGCCACCATGAAGATACCGGCGGTAACCATCGTCGCTGCGTGAATCAGTGCGGAAATCGGGGTCGGGCCTTCCATCGAATCAGGCAGCCAGACGTGCAGCGGAAACTGAGCCGATTTACCCATTGCGCCGATGAACAGACAGATGCAGGCAACAGTCAGCAGCATCCAGTCGGTGCCCGGCAAAGTCAGCTGCGCCAACGCATCTTTCTTCGCGAAGACTTCAGCGTAATCCATCGAACCGGCATAAGCCAGCAGCAAGCCAATACCCAGGATGAAACCGAAATCGCCGACACGGTTAACCAGGAAGGCCTTCATGTTCGCCACGACTGCGGTCGGTTTGGTGTACCAGAAACCGATCAGCAGGTAGGACACCAGACCCACAGCTTCCCAGCCGAAGAACAGTTGCAGGAAGTTGTTGCTCATGACCAGCATCAGCATGGCAAACGTGAACAGGGAAATATACGAGAAGAAGCGGTTATAGCCTTCATCCTCTTCCATGTAACCGATCGTGTAGATATGCACCATCAGCGACACGAAGGTCACCACGCACATCATCATCGCGGTCAGACTGTCGATCAGGAAGCCGACCTCAAGTTTCAGTCCGGCGACCGTCATCCATGTGTACAAACTGCCATTGAACGTGGCGCCGTCAAGAACCAGCGACATCGTGTGCAAGGACAGGATGAATGCGATCAGCACGCCAAGTATCGTCACGGAATGCGACGCCTTGCGGCCGATTAAATTGCCAAAAAATTTGGTACCAAACAAACCAGCAATCAGTGATCCCGCAAGTGGTGCCAGCGGTACGATCAGAAGGAGGTGTGGGTTAAGTTGCCCCGCCATGATGATGAAACCTTATCGTTATTGTTCGGAATTAGCCTTTGAGACTGTCTAGATCTTCGACATTGATGGTATCCAGGGTACGGAACATGGAAACCAGAATGGCAAGACCGATTGCAGCTTCAGCAGCGGCTACCGTCAAAATGAAGAAAACAAAAATCTGGCCGGCGGCGTCACCCAGGAAATAGGAAAACGCGACGAAATTCATATTCACAGCCAGCAGCATCAATTCGATGGCCATCAGCAGAATGATGATGTTTTTACGATTCAGAAAAATACCGACTATCGAGATCGCGAACAGGATCGCGCCGAGAATCAGGTAATGTACGAGCGATAACTCCACAACACTCCCCTTATTTTTGTTCTGCTGCAGGAGCAGCTGGTTGATCGTCAGTGGCACGCGTGGATTCCGCTTTCATCTTCACGATGCGCAGACGATCGCCCGATTTGACTCTGACTGCATCGCCAGGCGCAAAATACTTGCTGTCCTTGCGCTTGCGCATCGTCAATGCCACAGCAGCTACCATTGCCAGCAACAACAGCAACGCAGCGAGCTCGAATGCATACAGGTACTGGGTATAAATCAGCTTGCCCAGTTCTTTCGTGTTGCCGATCATGGCTGCTGCTTCCGGCACTTGCGTATGCGCCTTCCAGAAACCGCGGAACAATACTGCGGCCATTTCCAGCACGATCACGACACCGATGGTCGCTGCCAGTGGCAGATAACCCCAGAAACCTTCACGTACATTGGTCAGCTTGATGTCGACCATCATGACAACGAACAGGAACAGCACCATCACTGCGCCGACATACACCAGCACCAGCACGATGGAGAGGAACTCGGCCTTGAGCAACATCCACAACGCAGCTGCCGTACAAAACGTCAGTACGAGGAACAATGCCGCATGAACCGGATTGGAATCGGTGACGACGCGTATGGCGGCGAAGAGCAGAATCGCCGAAAACACGTAAAACAAGACAGTTGTAAATTCCATAATCAACCAAAAAGTCAGCAAAAAGTCAGCGTAATACGGCTGCTAATACTATTAATCAACGATAGGCCGCATCTGCGGTACGTGCGGCTGCAATTTCAGGCTCATAACGATCACCTACTGCCAGCAGCATTTCCTTGGTGTAGTACAGATCGCCGCGTTTCTCGCCGTGGTATTCGAAAATGTGCGTTTCCACAATCGAATCGACCGGGCAGGATTCTTCGCAGAAACCGCAGAAAATACATTTGGTCAGATCGATGTCGTAACGAGTCGTACGGCGTGAACCGTCATCGCGCTGTTCCGATTCGATCGTGATCGCCATCGCAGGACATACTGCTTCACACAGTTTGCAGGCGATGCAACGCTCTTCACCGTTCGGATAACGACGCAATGCATGCAAACCACGGAAACGCGGCGACTGCGGTGTCTTTTCTTCCGGGAACTGCACGGTAATCTTGCGCGAAAACATATAGCGTCCGGTCAGGGCCATGCCCTTGAACAGCTCGCGCAACATCAAACTACCGAAAAAATCCTTAATAGCTTCCATCTTGGCTTCCCTCTTTGCTCAGCCTTGCTGCATTAATTCCAGATATTCCACGAGGTTTTCATCCAGATCGCGACGATCAACAGATAAACCAAAGTCAATGGAATGAATACTTTCCAACCCAGACGCATGATTTGATCGTAGCGATAGCGTGGGAACGATGCACGGAACCAGATAAACAGGGTCACGACGAACAGTGTTTTCGCACCGAGCCAGATCCAGCCTGGAACCCATGTGAACGGAGCCATGTCGATAGGTGACGACCAGCCACCCAGGAACATCAGCGTTGCCATGATCGAAATCAGCCACATGTTGGCGTATTCAGCCAGGAAGAACATTGCGAACGACATGCCCGAATATTCAACCATGTGACCTGCAACGATCTCGGACTCGCCTTCCACCACGTCGAACGGATGGCGATTCAATTCCGCCGTACCGGAGATGATGTAGATGATGAACATCGGCAGCAGCGGCAACCAGTTCCACGACAGGAAGGTCAGGCCCATATCGGCGAAACGACCGGAAGTTTGTTGCGTGACGATCTCCGACAGATTCAGGCTGCCCGACACCATCAGTACAATCACCAGCACGAAGCCCATCGCGATTTCATACGAAATCATTTGTGCCGAGGCACGCATCGCACCAAGGAACGCATATTTGGAGTTGGATGCCCAGCCCGCCACAATCACGCCGTAGACTTCCAGCGAAGTAATTGCCATCACGAACAGCAAGCCGGCGTTGACGTTTGCCAATGCTGCTTCAGGTCCGAACGGAATCACCGCCCATGCCGCCAGTGCCGGCATGATGGTCATGATAGGAGCGATCAGGAACAGCGCCTTGCTCGATTTCGCCGGAACGACGATCTCTTTGAGCAACAGTTTGACGCCGTCGGCGATCGGTTGCAGCAAACCTGCAGGACCGGTACGGTTGGGCCCATGACGCACGTGCATCCAGCCGATGATCTTGCGTTCCCACAAAGTCAGATAGGCAACCGCACCCATCAATGGCGCAACAACTGCAACAATTTTTACCAGAGTCCATACCAGCGGCCAGTAATAGCCGAGGAATGCGTTACCCGTTGCGTGGACGGATGCCAACAATTGATCCATTACGCTTTCTCCACGCTGATAGCACCAAACATCGCGCCGAGGGCTGCGGTCTCTTGACGACCGGCAGCTACGCGCACCACATTTGCAGGCAGGTTTGCTGCAATGGCTGCGACCAGCACTGCACTACCCTCACCTTGCGTAACCTTGACTTGCCCACCTGCTGCAACACCGAGCTTGGCTGCCAGCTCGGCCGACAACCATGCTTGCGGTACTGCTGCATCATTGGTTGCCTGCAGCGCTGGAGCACGACGTACGATTGCATCGGTAGCATAAATCGATACATCGGCGACACGTTCCAATGACGAAGCTGCAGTTGCAACAGCCACTTGCGGCGCTGCCTTGACGATATTGTTCAGGCGATTGCTCAGATCCGCTTCGGCCGGCGTATTGGCACCGAGAATTTCATTGCGAATCGCTTCCGACGTTTCGTAATCGAAACCTTGCAAGCCAGTCAGATTCCCCAGCACACGCAATACTTTCCATGCCGGACGCGTATCGCCCAGAGGCTTGACGGTGCCGTTGAAACTTTGTGCACGGCCTTCGCAGTTGACGAAGGTGCCGGAAGTTTCCGAGAACGGTGCAGTCGGCAACAACACATCGGCGTAATCCGCACCGTGTTTATATGGCGACATAACGACGACCATCTCCGCCTGCTCCAGCGCGCGACGTGCTGCCTGCGGGTTATAGGTATCCAGCTCAGGTTCTGCATTCAGCAGCAAGAATGCCTTGCGAGGCTGTGCAAAAATCTGCGCTGCATCCACACCATTGGCACCGGCGATATAACCACCGACGCTATTGGCTGCTTCTGTCAGGAAACCAAACTTGGCTTCCGTATTCTGTGCAATCCATTGCGCTGCAGCGTGCAATTGTGCCGCTTGCGAGTGTTGCAGTACTGCGTTACCGAGCAGGACAGCTTTCGGCTCGCCAGACAACAAGGATGCAGCGATTTGTTTCGCTTCAGCCGATACCTGAACATTGTCGAAACCTGCAGGAGCTGCCACGCCTTTGGCTTGTGCGACTGCTGCCACGACTTCAGACAATGCTGCCAGCCAGTCGGATGGCGCCTTGATCATCTTGTTGGCAACCGGCATCAGCAGGTCGTCATCGGTCGCATGCAGAATGCTGACGCTCGCGCCCTTCTTGACTGCTGCGCGCAGACGCGCTGCCAGCAATGGATGATCCTTGCGCAGGAAGGAACCGATCACGAATGCGCGCTTCAAACCGGCGAATTCATTGATCGACATACCCAGCCATGGAGTAACGGCGGTATCGAGCGGTGCTGCCTGGCGCAAACGGAAGTCCACATTGTTGGACTCCATGCCGCGCACGAGCTTCTGCAGCAAGGACAGTTCTTCCAGCGTCGAGCTTGGCGTTGCCAATGCAGCGATTGCATCCGCACCATGTTCATGCTTGATGTTACGCAGACCGTGCGCAACATATTCCAGAGCGGTTTGCCAGTCGGTTTCCTGCCATTTTCCGTCTTGCTTGATCATCGGACTGGTCAAACGATCTTCGCTGTTCAAACCTTCGTAAGCGAAACGATCCTTATCCGAAATCCAGCATTCGTTGACGTCATCATTTTCCAGCGGCAGTACGCGCATCACTTTGCCGGCCTTCACTTGCACGACCAGGTTTGCACCCAGGCCGTCATGTGGGCTAACCGATTTGCGGCGCGACAGTTCCCAGGTACGAGCGCTGTAACGGAACGGTTTCGATGTCAGTGCGCCAACCGGGCACAGATCGATCATGTTGCCGGACAGTTCGGAGTCGACAGTTTTACCAACGAAGGAAGTGATTTCTGCATGTTCGCCGCGACCCAGCATGCCGAATTCCATCACGCCGGCAACTTCCTGGCCGAAACGGACGCAACGCGTGCAGTGAATGCAACGGCTCATCTCTTGCATCGAGATCAGCGGGCCGACGTCTTTCGGTACGACCACGCGCTTTTCTTCTGCGTAACGCGAAGTTGATTCGCCGTAGCCGACTGCCAGATCCTGCAATTGGCATTCGCCACCCTGATCGCAGATCGGGCAATCAAGCGGGTGATTGATCAGCAGGAATTCCATCACGCCTTTTTGCGCCTGCACTGCCTTTTCGCTATGCGAGCGTACGATCATGCCGGGTGTGACCGGGGTCGCACAGGCCGGCAAAGGCTTCGGTGCTTTTTCAACCTCGACCAAGCACATGCGGCAGTTCGCCGCGATGGATAATTTTTTGTGATAACAGAAGTGCGGAATGTAGGTGCCGATTTTATTGGCAGCGTCCATCACCATGCTGCCGGCTTCCACTTCGACTTTTTTACCGTCTATTTCGATTTCAACCATGGCCATACTTTTTTGCCTTAGTGTTCTCAGTTACGTATTCAGCAAGCTGACTTAAACGTACGCGGGTACCAAGCAATGCTTATGCTCGATGTGATATTCAAATTCTTCGCGGAAATTCAGAATCATCGCGCGTACCGGCATCGCCGCTGCATCGCCCAGTGCGCAGATCGTGCGGCCCTGGATATTGTCAGCAATCGAATTCAGCATATCGAGATCTTCCGCCCGGCCCTGGCCGTTTTCGATACGGTGCACCATGCGATACAACCAGCCGGTACCTTCGCGGCATGGCGTGCACTGACCGCAAGATTCTTCAAAATAGAAGTAGGACAGTCGCAATAGCGCCTTGACCATGCAACGTGTTTCATCCATTACGATGACGGCACCCGAACCCAGCATGGAACCGGCTTTGGCGACCGAGTCGTAATCCATGTCAGTCGCCATCATGAGGTCACCCTTGACGACCGGTACTGACGAGCCGCCAGGAATGACTGCTTTGAGCTTTTTGCCGCCGCGCACACCACCTGCCAGCTTCAGCAATTCGGCAAATGGGGTGCCGAGCGGAATTTCGTAATTGCCAGGACGTTCTACGTCGCCAGACACCGAAAAGATTTTGGTGCCACCGTTGTTTGGCTTGCCCATTGCAGCATAAGCGTCAGCGCCCACCTGAAAAATGAAAGGCACAGCAGCAAAGGTCTCGGTATTGTTGATCGTCGTTGGCTTACCGTACAAACCATAGCTGGCAGGAAACGGCGGCTTGAAGCGCGGTTGGCCTTTTTTGCCTTCCAGCGACTCCAGCAACGCGGTTTCTTCGCCGCAAATGTACGCGCCATAACCATGGAATGCGTGCAGCTGAAAGCTGTATGCCGAACCCAGAATACGATCGCCGAGGAAACCTGCTGCACGCGCCTGCTCCAGCGCCTCTTCAAAACGTGCGTATTCGGCAAAAATTTCGCCGTGAATATAGTTGTAGCCTACGCTGACACCCATTGCGTAAGCGGCGATGGTCATGCCCTCAATCA
This sequence comes from Herminiimonas fonticola, assembly GCF_040395855.1. Lineage (GTDB taxonomy): Bacteria > Pseudomonadota > Gammaproteobacteria > Burkholderiales > Burkholderiaceae_D > Oxalicibacterium > Oxalicibacterium fonticola_A. The sequence continues at coordinate 16,594 of NZ_JBEBPO010000025.1, forward strand.
CTGCATGCGGGTTGTAGCGAAGGATATCGCGATCCTTGAAAGTACCAGGCTCGCCTTCATCGGAATTACAAACCAGATACTTTTGGCCTTCGTAATTCTTCGGCATGAAGCTCCACTTCAAACCGCTAGGAAAACCCGCACCACCGCGACCACGCAGTGTCGATGCCTTGACTTCAGCTATGACCTGCTCAGACGTCATGCCTTCGCTGAGGATACGCTTCAGCGATGCGTATCCACCACGCTTGACATACTCTTCCAGACCCCAGTTATCACCGGTAAGACCGGCCAAAATCAATGGTTTGATATGACGATTATGCAGACTGGTCATTTCTTCAATTCCTCTACCAGCGCATCAATCTTGTCATTCGACATGAAGCTGCACATGCGCTTGTTATTCACGATCATCACAGGTGCATCACCACAAGCGCCCATGCACTCGCCTTCAATCAGCGTGAACTGGCCGTCTGCCGTGGTTTCGCGATAGTCGATACCGAGCTTATCTTTCAGATAATGTGCCGCTCTCTCGCCGCCGGATAACATGCAAGGCAAGTTGGTGCACACTGAAATCTTGTGCTTGCCGACCGGCTTGGTGTCGTACATATTGTAGAAAGTCGCCACTTCCTGCACCGCGATCGCCGGCATACCAAGGTAATCGGCAACTTCCTGCATTACTTCCGGTGGCAACCAGCCAGTTTCATCCTGCGCAATGGCGAGAGCCGCCATAACGGCAGACTGCTTTTGATCCGCTGGAAATTTGGCGATCTCGCGATCGATTTTTTTATACGCTTGCTCTGATAACAGCATGTCTATGCCTCAAATATTGAGCCGCGATTAGCGGTCAATCTCACCAAACACAATATCTTGTGTGCCGATGATGGTTACTGCATCGGCAATCATGTGGCCCTTGGCCATTTCATCCAGACCTTGCAAATGCGGGAAGCCTGGCGCCCGGATCTTCATGCGATATGGCTTGTTTGCGCCATCCGAAATCAGATAAACACCAAACTCGCCTTTCGGATGTTCCACTGCGGCATATGCCTCACCGACCGGTACGTGGAAGCCCTCGGTAAACAGTTTGAAGTGATGGATCAAATCTTCCATGTTCGACTTCATGTCTACACGTGATGGCGGCGCAACTTTATGGTTGTCCGTCATGACAGGGCCTTGGTTATTACGCAACCACTCAACGCATTGCTTGATGATGCGATTCGATTGGCGCATTTCTTCAACGCGAACCAGATAACGATCGTAGCAATCGCCGTTGGTACCGACTGGAATATCAAAATCCAGCAAGTCGTAGACTTCATACGGTTGCTTTTTACGCAGATCCCATTCGATGCCCGAACCGCGCAACATGGCGCCGGTGAAGCCCATCGCCATCGCACGTTCTGGCGACACCACACCGATGCCGACCAAACGCTGCTTCCAGATACGGTTATCGGTCAACAGGGTTTCGTATTCATCGACATAGGTCGGAAAGCGATTGGTAAAGTCTTCAATGAAATCGAGCAGGGAACCCTGGCGGTTCTCATTCAGCTTATTGATCGCTTTGGCGTTACGAATAATCGATGCCTTGTGTTGCGGCATTGCATCCGGCAAATCACGGTAAACACCACCCGGGCGATAGTAAGCCGCATGCATGCGCGCGCCGGAGACCGCTTCGTAGCAATCCATCAAATCTTCACGCTCACGGAATGCATACAGGAACACGCCCATGGCCCCAACGTCCAGTGCATGTGCGCCCAGCCACATCAGGTGATTCAGGATGCGCGTGATTTCATCGAACATGACGCGGATGTACTGTGCACGCAAAGGTACTTCGAGATTGAGCATTTTCTCAATCGACATCACATATGCATGCTCGTTACACATCATCGACACATAGTCGAGGCGATCCATGTATGGAACGGATTGCAGATAGGTTTTTTGCTCAGCCAGCTTCTCGGTCGCACGATGCAACAAACCGATATGCGGATCGGCGCGTTGAATCACTTCGCCGTCGAGCTCCAGCACCAGGCGCAACACACCGTGCGCAGCAGGATGTTGAGGACCGAAGTTAAGGGTGTAGTTCTTGATCTCAGCCATTATTTCACCCCGTATTGTTCTTCACGAATCACACGCGGAACGATTTCGCGCGGATCAATCGTGACGGGCTGGTAAATCACCCGTTTTTGCTCAGGGTCGTAACGCATTTCAACGTAACCGGAGACTGGGAAATCCTTGCGGAATGGATGACCGATAAAACCGTAGTCGGTCAAAATGCGACGCAAATCATTGTGACCTTCAAACAAAAGGCCGAAAAAGTCGAAGGCTTCACGCTCATACCAGTTGGCAGTCGGCCATATATCTGTCACCGATGCCACAACCGGCACTTCATCGTCCTGTGCGAATACCCGCACACGTACACGCCAGTTATGCGTAATCGACAGCAGATGCGACACCACAGCGAAACGCTGCCCATCCCAAGTGCCATCGCCGTAAGTCGAGTAGTCAACACCGCACAAATCGATCAATTCTTCGAAGCGCAAATCGGCATGATCACGCAGCACGCGCATGGCGGATGCATAATCTTTCGAATTTACCACGATGGTGATCTCACCTAACGCGAGTGTCAGGCTTTGGAGTTGATCGCCGAGCGCGTTGCGCAAGGCCGATTCGAGGAGTTCAATTTTGATCGTCATAATTAAACAGGCAGCCTCTTAGCGAGCAATCGTATTGGTACGACGGATCTTGTTTTGCAATTGCATGATCCCGTACAACAACGCTTCAGCAGTTGGAGGACAACCTGGAACATACACATCTACCGGCACGATACGATCGCAACCGCGCACCACCGAGTAAGAGTAGTGATAATAACCACCACCGTTGGCACAGGAGCCCATCGAAATCACCCAGCGCGGCTCGGCCATCTGATCGTAGACCTTGCGCAACGCCGGCGCCATTTTATTGCACAGCGTACCGGCAACAATCATCACGTCAGATTGACGCGGAGATGGGCGGAACACCACACCAAAGCGATCAAGATCGTAACGCGAAGCACCCGCGTGCATCATTTCCACTGCGCAGCACGCCAGACCAAAGGTCATCGGCCACATCGAACCGGTACGGGTCCAGTTAATCAGCTTATCGGCTGTCGTAGTAACGAAGCCTTCGTTCAATACGCCTTCAATTGCCATGACTTACTCCCAATCCAGCGCGCCTTTTTTCCATTCGAACACCAGACCGATAGTCAGCACTCCAAGGAAAATCATCATTGACCAAAATCCGAGCATCCCTACTTCGCGCATCGCTACCGCCCAGGGAACTAGGAAGGCCACTTCGAGGTCGAACAGGATAAATAAAATTGCGACGAGATAATAACGCACATCGAACTTCATGCGCGCATCTTCAAAGGCTTCAAAGCCGCATTCGTAGGGAGAGAGTTTTTGTGCGTCTGGCTTGTGCGGTCCGAGGATACGCCCCAATATTTGAGGCACGACACCAACACCAATGCCAACCAGAATAAAAAGCAAAACAGGGAAGTAATTTTCGAGGTTCACGATTCGCAGCAGTAAGTTATACGGTTAATTGACGCGCAAAAAAAATCCGTTGAATTAAGCGACTATCTGTCGATAAAAAGCCAGCTCAGGCACTCCCTTGCTGGCCTTGTTTTGTTTGGTGCCGACGGCGAGACTCGAACTCGCACAGCTTTCGCCACTACCCCCTCAAGATAGCGTGTCTACCAATTTCACCACGTCGGCATTAGCCCTACATTCTAACCCGCTTTAAGACATTTGCTCAATCTGCAATTGCATCAAAACATGATAAAAAAGAGACTCTCTCATACGTATTTATACGTAGTTATTTCGGAATCTGATTCGACTGCTCTTTTTCAGATGCAGACACAGGTGCAGCAGGCTGCACATTTGCAGTTGCACCCGGCACTTCTGCAGACTTAGTTTCCGCGCCAGGAACAGCAGACACCGGCAAATTTTCCATCACACCAGCGCTGGTTTGCGCAGGCTTGTTGCTGATAAACGCAAGACCCAGGGTCGCAGCAAAGAAAATAGCTGCGGCAACGCCGGTAAACTTCGACAGGAAATTCGACGATCCGGTGGCACCGAACAAGCTTCCTGACGCGCCCGAGCCGAAGGATGCGCCCATATCAGCACCCTTACCATGTTGCAGCAATACGAGTCCGATGATCGTCAATGCAGACAGCACTTGAACAACGACGATGATGGTATGCAAACTATTCATTTAATTTCCAGTTTTAGGTAATTCGTAACAAAGCCAGCGGTTTATCCCGCGCGGATAATCGCCAGAAAATCCGCGGCCTTCAATGCTGCTCCACCTATCAGGCCGCCATCGATATCCGGCATGGCAAGCAACTCTTTGGCGTTATCCGGCTTCATGCTGCCGCCGTACAAAATTCTCACTTCTGTTGCAGCCTGCGCATTTTTTTCGTGCAAGCGCTTGCGCAATACGGCATGGACTTCCTGCGCCATCTCCGGTGTTGCAGTCTTGCCGGTTCCAATTGCCCAAACCGGTTCGTATGCCACCACTATTTTCGCCAGATCATTTTCTGCAATCGATGACAACACCACATCGATTTGCCGACCCACGATTTCATCGGTCTGCCCTGCTTCGCGCTGCACCAATGTTTCACCGACGCAAACAATAGGAATCAGTCCCGCACTCAGCGCACGCGCTGTTTTCTGCGCGACCAATTCATCTGTTTCACCAAAATATGCACGACGCTCGGAATGACCAACAATCACATAACGACAGGCAAATTCCAGCAACATGGCTGCCGACACTTCACCGGTGTAGGCACCGGCTTCATGCATAGACACATCTTGCGCACCGAGTGCAACCACACCACCCGCCAGCAAGGATTGGCATTGCGCAAGGTAAGGTGCCGGGACACACACTGCTGCATCACATGCTGCGTTGCCAAACTCGGCTTTGATCTCTGCCAGCAAAAGAGCATTGGCAGCAAGACTGCCATTCATTTTCCAGTTGCCTGCGACGAGTTTGCGGCGCATATGAAATCCATGATTCTAATAACCCGCTATTCTAGCTTGTTGCAGCAAGCATGGTCAAACTAGATACTTGACCAAGGTCAATAAAAAACCGCCCAATGCTTGCGCAATGAGCGGTTTTTATTTTTACATTCAGGCAAGCCTGATTCAGACTGATTACTCTTGCGGCGCCGCTTCCGGATTCTCTTCTGCGAGCGCTGCTTTCATCGACAATTTCAAGCGACCACGGTCGTCTGTTTCCAGAACTTTAACGCGCACTTGCTGACCTTCTTTCAGGTAATCAGCAACAGCATTCACGCGTTCGTTGGCGATCTGGCTGATGTGCAGCAAACCATCCTTGCCTGGCATGACTTGAACGATCGCGCCGAAGTCCAGCAATTTCAGAACCGTGCCTTCGTAGACTTTGCCAACTTCAACTGAAGCGGTCAGTTCTTCGATGCGACGTTTAGCTTCCTGGCCGGCAGCTGCGTCGACGGAAGCGATGGTGACTACGCCTTCATCGCTGATGTCGATTTGCGTGCCGGTTTCTTCGGTCAGTGCGCGAATCACTGCGCCGCCTTTGCCGATGACGTCACGGATTTTTTCCGGATTGATCTTGATCGTGATCAGGCGTGGTGCGAAGTCAGACAACTCACCAGTGGTGCCGCTAGGAACTGCTTTTTCCATTTCACCGAGGATATGGATACGGCCTTCTTTGGCTTGCGCCAAAGCGACTTGCATGATTTCCTTGGTGATGCCCTGGATTTTGATGTCCATTTGCAAAGCGGTAATACCGTTAGCGGTACCAGCCACTTTAAAGTCCATGTCGCCGAGGTGATCTTCATCGCCCAGAATGTCGCTCAGGACTGCGAACTTGCCGCCATCCTTGATCAGGCCCATTGCGATACCAGCCACGTGCGCTTGCATAGGCACGCCGGCGTCCATCAATGCCAGGCAGCCGCCGCAGACCGAAGCCATCGACGACGAACCGTTGGATTCTGTGATTTCCGAAACCAGACGAACCGAGTAGCTGAAATCTTCCGGTGCCGGCAATGCAGCAACCAGTGCACGCTTGGCCAGACGGCCGTGACCGATTTCACGACGCTTGGGCGTACCGACACGACCGGTTTCGCCAGTTGCGAACGGAGGCATGTTGTAGTGCAGCATGAAGCGGTCCGAATACTCGCCCATCAATGCATCGATCTTTTGTTCGTCGCGTGCGGTACCCAGCGTTGCGATAACCAATGCCTGCGTTTCGCCACGAGTAAACAATGCCGAACCGTGAGTGCGTGGCAAGACGCCGGTACGGATAGTGATTGGACGTACAGTGCGTGTATCGCGACCATCGATGCGTGGCTCACCATCAAGGATTTGCGAACGAACGATTTTTGCTTCCAGATCAAACAGGATGTTGCCGACTTCTGCCGAATCCGGCGCAGCGCCGCCGACCGAGGTAGCTTCTGCAGCAACTTCAGCATTCACTTCTGCAAACGCATCTTTCAACTTGGCAGTACGTGCCTGCTTGTCTTTGGTTTGATACGCTGCACGCAATTTTGCTTCTGCAAAGTGCGCCACGCGTGCGATCAAGGCTTCGTTCTTTGCTGGAGGCGCCCATTGCACTTCTGGCTTGCCACCATCACGCACCAACTCGTGAATCGCATCGATGACTGCTTTCATTTGATCGTGACCGTAGACAACCGCGCCGAGCATGACTTCTTCCGACAATTGCTGTGCTTCGGACTCAACCATCAACACTGCTGTTTCGGTACCGGCAACAACCAGATCCATTTGCGATGTTTTCAATTGCGACGAAGTCGGGTTCAATATGTATTGGCCATCGATATAACCGACGCGCGCAGCACCCAGCGGGCCTGCGAATGGAATGCCGGAAACCGACAAGGCAGCCGATGCACCGATCATTGCAGCGATGTCCGGATCGATCTCGGGATTGACCGACATCACGTGAATGATGATCTGCACTTCATTCAAATAACCTTCCGGGAACAGCGGACGAATCGGGCGATCGATCAGACGCGATGTCAGTGTTTCTTTTTCCGAAGGACGGCCTTCACGCTTGAAGAAGCCGCCTGGAATACGACCTGCAGCGTAGGTTTTTTCGACGTAATCAACGGTCAACGGGAAGAAATCCTGACCTGGTTTTGCATCCTTGCGTGCCACAACGGTAGCAAGTACAACAGTATCTTCAATCGAGACGAGTACGGCACCGGAAGCTTGACGAGCGATTTCGCCGGTTTCAAGCGTGACCGTATGTTGACCATACTGGAAAGTTTTAGTGACTTTATTAAACACGGGTGTTCCTTTCTAATTTTACCGACAGATTTTCAGGTGCTGTCGTTCACCTCACCACAAACGACACAACAAATCAGGCGTCGCTTTTTACTGCTTGTTTCATTACTTGTTTATTGCCTGCTTACCGGGAGTTACTCAGTACTTCATTACAAACAACAAACTTCAAAAAGACAAAATGCCCGCATCAGAGAACTGACGCAGGCATTTTTCTATGCAAGCCGGATAAAATAACGCAAACGAATTACTTGCGCAGACCGAGCTTTGCAATCAGATCACGATAGCGCGTTGCGTCTTTGTTTTTCAAGTAAGACAGCAGGCTCTTGCGACGATTGACCATCATGATCAAACCGCGGCGGGAATGGTGATCTTTCGAGTGTGCTTTGAAGTGACCGTTGAGGTCGTTGATACGTGCGGTCAACAGAGCGACTTGCACTTCTGGTGAACCAGTATCATTTGCGCCACGTGCATTATCTGCGACGATGGCAGCTTTGCTTGCTTTTTCGATAGACATGATTGAATTACCTTTCACATGCGATGCACAGAGTTCTCACCCCACACACCGTGAACAACGATTAATAAAACAGGTCAAATTGACCAGCCCCGGAGTATAGCGGAAATACTTAAGCGATTCAAACACTTGGGGTACTTATTTTAAGGTGGACGATATGAATTATGTTCAAAAAGCAATGTTGAGCAGCTTGTTGCTTCTGCTCACCGCCTGCGCTGCCCTCATGCCGCCGGTCCAGGTCGGCGAGACCGAAGCGCAAGTCATTGCCAAGCGTGGGCAACCAACTGCGCGCATTCCCGACGTAAACGGTTATCTGCTGGAATACACGCGCAACCCCTGGGGACAGGCTACCGATATGGCACGTTTCGACCGCGATGGCAGACTGGTTTCATACGAACAGGTACTGACGACGGAGAAATTCGCCACCATCAAACCGGGCGTATCGACCAAAACAGATGTGCTGCGCACCATAGGCCACCCTTCGGAAACATCTTATTTACCGCGTCAGCAACTGGAAGTATGGACCTATCCATACAAGGAGGCCGGCGTATGGAACTCGATGATGCATGTTCATTTCAACAACAATGGCACCGTTAACAAAATGGAAAACGGACCGGATCTGCGCTTTGATCGCGATGGAAAATTCGGCTTTGGCTTCATGTAAAACAGCATCAGGCAATGCCATCCGGCCGACCACAAAGAAAAAGGGCTGACGCTTGTGGCGCCAGCCCTTTCGATTGCCCTGCTTTATGACAAGGCAACTCGCTCCGCAGCAATCAAAGCCATTTCTTAATTATTAACAAGTTCTGCGGATAATTCCTGCATTTACACCGCAACACGCTCACCTTCCAGCTCCATATCCTGAGCTGTATTATTAGCCATCATGCGTTTGCGCATAGGCGACAAGATCAGTTTTGCAGACAAACCGGCAAAAATGGTGATGATCGCGGCCACCACAAATACACGGCTCCAGCCACCGCCGGCAGACAATACCGATGCGAGAGGCACCAGCAGTGCTGCCGTACCTTTGGCGGTGTACAGCGTGCCTGAATTGCCGGCGGCAAATTTGCTGCCAAAGATGTCCGCACAAATTGCCGGGAAAATCGAAAAAATCTCACCCCAGCACAGAAAGACCATGGCCGCAAACGCCATGAATGCATACGGATTGTGACCAAACTTCATCAGCCCCAGCAAAGCCAGGCCTTCGCCGATGAAGACGATGAACATGGTATTTTCACGGCCGATTTTATCCGAGACAAAACCGCACAAAGGACGAGTCAGACCGTTAGCAACGTTATCGATGGACAAAGTCATCGTCAGTAAAGGCAAGGTTGCACCGAACAAGGTCATAGGCAAGGTTGCAATACCGAAGTCCGTTGCGATCGGACCAATTTGTGCTGTAGCCATCAAACCACCGGAAGCCACCAACACGAACATCACATACAAGACCCAGAAAACCGGCGACTTGAGCATTTGCCTGGTTGTGTAATCCACCCTTGCGGCAGAACCCGCTTTTACCAATGCAGATTTGGGCGCGACAGGCTTGATCAACAGCATGGACAGAACGAGAATACAAACGCCTTGGATAATGCCGAAGGTGAAGAATGTTTTTTCGTAGCCCGAATTTTGAATCATGTTCGCGATAGGAATCACAGTGATGGCAGCACCTGCACCGAAACCGGCTGCAGTCAAACCGGCAGCCAGACCACGACGATCCGGGAACAATTTCAACGCATTGCCAACGCAGGTACCGTAGACGCAACCGGCACCGACGCCGCTCACAACCGCTGCAAAATACAGCATCGGCAAGGAAGTGGCGTAACTATTAAGTACCCACCCCAGACCTGCACACACAGCGCCAACTGCAACCACGGGGCGCGGGCCAAATTTATCAACCAGGTAACCTTCGATAGGAACCAGCCAGGTTTCCGTCACGATAAAAATGGAAAACGCGAGTTGAATTGCCGCTTTTCCCCAATGATGCGCATTGTCGATAGGCGTGACGAACAGCGTCCAGCCATATTGCAGGTTCGCCATAAAAGCCATGCAGGCAATACCGATGAGCAGTTGCATCCAGCGATTTTTGTACCCTTTTGCGCTCTGAATATTCGATGCGCCGGTTTGATTACTATTCATTTCTAACTACCTCTCAAGAAGTCATAAGACGTTGAAACGATCAAGGTAATGTCATGGACAGGCTGATCGTTCCATTCGTGATGTGTGACTGCAGGCAAAGGCGTGATTGACCAGGCGCGACCAATATCATCCAACGAAGACCGACTCGTTGAGCACTATGTTTTTATGATGATGTTGACCCGCGAAGCTAATCAGTGCGTACATCTACGCGTGTACGCACGATTCACCAAATACCTGCTACAGGAGAGGCGGAGCGCGAGAAGAGTAATACGTGGAAACAGCAGAGAAGAATTGCCGGATCGAAGCCTGGGGCTGTTCGATTGCAAGATTAGGCAATTCCAGTAGTGCAAACGACGACGTCAGCCCATTATCGAAATCGTCGAAGACCAAATGCGGAACCGCACCGCCATCGAAACAAGCGCCATCATCATAGAGACACTGATAATCGGCTTGCGCGCGCTTGATGTTCGTTAATGTTTCGGCGAATGCCAACTGCTGCGCAAACAGCAGCGCAAACGCAAGCCAGACATTAACGAGAAGACGCGATTTCATCAGCAAGAACAATCACAGCAATGCATGGAAGCGAACAATGCAGGTAAAGCAATCTGGAATTTCCAGTGCGTATGAATTATAAATCCATTCAGAAAAGCGCGTACCGCACACGACACTGATTGATATTTGATCTGTTCATATCAATGTGATTAATACTCAGAACGATCATGCGATCAATCTATAAGGGAGCAATTTTTGGGATCAAGGCAGCAAGGCCGATGCCATTGAAAGAGCACTAAAAAAGAAACAGCCCAAAGAGCTGCTGCGCGTCACTGTATAAAATATTGATAGTCAGCGATAAGGGGACCGTGCTGGCGACAACCGATTCCAGCGTGCACGCATCCAGAATCCGACAGACAGGAGAATTTACAAGGACACCGGTTTTAATTATGGAAATACTGGAATGCGCTTCGCTTTTCCAGCCACACCTCTGATCGTATTGTCAGATGCATGGAGAAATTTTTTCAGGCAAAACAAAAGGGGTTACGTCTTATGAACGTAACCCCTTGCTTATGCTGGTGCGGCTGGCAGGAATCGAACCCAC
>NZ_JBEBPO010000026.1:0-27384 GCF_040395855.1 Herminiimonas fonticola
GCTTTTTTCGCTGCCGGTTTTTTCTTGGCAACTACTTTTTTCGCTACAGCTTTTTTAGCCACTGGCTTTTTAGCTACGGCTTTTTTCGCTACTGGCTTTTTAGCTGCAGCTTTTTTAGCCACAGGTTTTTTTGCTACTGCTTTCTTGGCAGCTGGTTTCTTGGCTGCTGGTTTTTTTGCTGCTGTTGCCATTTTGTTTCTCCTTCACGTGATGGAAAAAATCAAGCTTCTAGGTTGGAAACCCGCCCACCCCATCGCGATGGAACTGGCGGATTATTCATCGGCACAAGCGTACTCTTGCTTGCGCTAATGAATTCGGCACCAGCTGAACTGCTGCATCCCCTCACTTATGCAGCACTTCAGCCTTACATGGCTATACGCGTGACGTCGCAACGCGACTGTATGAGCCAAAAAAAACGCCAGCAATCATGCCGGCATTGGAATTCTGTTTCCGAAAAACAAACCATTTTTCAAAGAAAAAGCCGCCACACCTGACTGAATCAGGTGGTGCGGCTTGAGCAGATGAGATCGTATAGGTCTTCTACTGTTCATTAAATTTGGTTGTTGCCTTTCCTGTTTTTGCAGTCTTGTGCCATCTTTTTTCGACTGACATTCTAGGTTCAACGCAAACCGATTATTCCCAGTTGAGTGCGCCACCTGTCTGGTATTCGATGACACGTGTCTCAAAAAAGTTACGCTCTTTTTTCAGATCGATCATTTCGCTCATCCAAGGGAAAGGGTTTTCCTCTTGTTCGAACATCGGCTCTAAACCGATTTGTTGCGCGCGACGATTTGCGATAAATCTCAAATAACCTTTGAACATCGGAGCATTCAGTCCAAGCACTCCACGCGGCATTGTATCCTCTGCGTAACGATATTCCAACTCTACTGCGCGTAAAAACAACGTTTTAATTTCATCGCGAAATTGCGGCGTCCACAAATGCGGATTTTCGAGCTTGATTGTGTTGATCAAATCGATCCCGAAATTGCAGTGCATGGATTCGTCGCGCAGAATGTATTGATACTGTTCGGCCGCACCCATCATCTTGTTTTGACGACCGAGCGCGAGGATCTGCGCGAAGCCGACGTAGAAGAACAAGCCTTCCATCAGACACGCGAATACGATCAGCGAGCGCAGCAATTTCTGATCATTCTCGGTCGTGCCGGTGGTGAATTGCGGATCGGTCAGCGTCTCGATGAAAGGGATCAGAAACTGATCCTTGTCGCGTATCGATTCCACTTCGTTGTACGCATTGAAGATTTCGCCTTCGTCCAGACCCAACGATTCGACGATGTACTGGTAGGCATGCGTGTGGATCGCTTCTTCAAACGCCTGACGCAACAGGTACTGGCGGCATTCCGGCGCCGTGATGTGACGGTAGGTACCGAGCACGATATTGTTGGCCGCCAGCGAATCTGCCGTCACGAAAAACCCGAGATTGCGTTTGACCAGACGGCGTTCATCGTCGGTCAAACCGTTAGGGTTTTTCCACAGCTCGATATCGCGCTGCATGTTGATTTCCTGCGGCATCCAGTGGTTTGCGCAACCGGCCAGATACTTGTCCCATGCCCATTTGTATTTGAACGGAACCAGCTGATTGACGTCGGTTTGGCCATTGATGACGCGCTTGTCGGCGGCATCCATGCGACGCGTGGGATCAGCGGCAGCGACTGGCTTTGCTACTAATGCAGGATCCATGGCGACCTCTTGAGCTTGTACACGTTGTGCTGCTGCGTCGCGTACTTGTTGCAGTGCTGGTTGCAATGCCGGCTGCGGTGCTGCAGGTTTGGCTTCTTCATCCCAACTTAGCATGATTTATTTCCTTCTTCCTATTGTGCTGATGCAGATCTAACTATTCATGCTGACAAAACCTCATACGGCTTTGTCAGCATTATCGAACTCAAGTTCAATGCAGCATCATGAGTGTCATTTTTTACGTCTCGAAACCTGTATTACTGGCAGGCTTCGCATTCTTCAAATCCGGCATCACCTGGACGCAACATGCACGCCGGGCCATCCGTTTCTGCCGCAGATTGCGCAGAAACCGACGATCCACCACCAGAATCAACCGCGTTCAATGCACCGGTTTTTGAGGTCGATTTCTCGGTATGCGTTGCACCCATGGTACGCAGGTAATACGTGGTTTTCAGGCCACGCAACCATGCCAGCTTGTAGGTGTCATCGAGTTTTTTACCCGATGCGCCAGCCATGTAGATGTTCAGCGATTGTGCCTGATCGATCCATTTTTGACGGCGCGATGCAGCTTCCACCAGCCATGAAGGCTCGACTTCGAATGCCGTTGCATAGATATCGCGCAGGTCCTGCGGAATGCGATCGATCTTCGCCAGGCTGCCGTCGAAGTATTTGAGATCGGAAATCATGACTTCATCCCACAAGCCACGTGCTTTCAGATCACGCACCAGGTATTCGTTGATCTCGGTGAACTCACCGGACAGGTTCGATTTGACGTACAGGTTCTGGTAAGTCGGTTCGATGCAGGCCGAAACGCCGATGATGTTGGAAATCGTCGCAGTTGGAGCAATCGCCACGCAGTTTGAATTGCGCATGCCGAATTCCTTGATGCGTGCGCGCAATGGTGTCCAGTCAAAGGTTTCGCTGTAATCGGCCTCCAGATATTGGGCACCACGCTCTTCAGCCAGCAGTTTGAGCGAGTCTTGCGGCAGGATGCCTCTATCCCACAAGGAACCCTTGTAGGAGCTGTAACGGCCGCGTTCTTCCGCCAGTTCGGTCGAGGCGTAGTAAGCGTAATAGCAAACGGCTTCCATCGAGCTATCGGCAAACTGCACGGCATCGTTGGATGCATACGGAATGCGCATCATGTGCAGGCAATCCTGGAATCCCATGATACCGAGGCCGACCGGGCGGTGACGCAGGTTCGAATCACGTGCCTTATTAACCGCGTAATAGTTAATATCAATCACGTTATCCAGCATGCGCATCGCAGTGCGTATGGTTTTTTGCAGCTTGACGTGATCCAGCTTGCCGTCTTTCATATGCGCCGGCATGTTGACCGAACCCAGGTTGCAGACTGCAATTTCCGATTCATTGGTATTCAATGTGATCTCGGTGCACAGGTTCGAGCTGTGAACCACACCTACGTGCTGCTGCGGCGAACGGATGTTGCACGGGTCCTTGAATGTGATCCATGGATGGCCGGTTTCAAACAACATCGACAACATCTTGCGCCACAGATCCAGCGCCTGGATTTTCTTGAACAGCTTCAATTCGCCGCGTGCCGCTTTGGCTTCGTAGCCGGTGTAGGCTTCTTCAAATGCCTTGCCGACTTTGTCGTGCAGGTCCGGCGCATCGGATGGCGAGAACAGGGTCCACTCGCCTTTTTCCATGACGCGCTTCATGAACAGATCAGGAATCCAGTTCGCAGTATTCATGTCATGCGTACGGCGACGATCATCGCCAGTGTTTTTACGCAGATCGAGGAATTCCTCGATATCCATGTGCCAGGTTTCCAGATAGGCGCAGACCGCACCTTTGCGTTTGCCACCCTGATTCACCGCAACTGCGGTGTCGTTGACGACTTTCAGGAATGGAACAACACCTTGTGAACGGCCGTTAGTGCCTTTGATATGCGCGCCGAGCGAACGGACTGGCGTCCAGTCGTTACCCAAACCACCAGCGTATTTCGCCAGCAATGCGTTTTCCTTGATGGCATCGTAAATGCCAGCCAAGTCATCGCCAACGGTTGTCAAATAGCATGAAGACAATTGTGAACGCTGGGTACCGGAATTGAACAAGGTTGGTGTCGAGCTCATGAAGTCAAAACTCGACAACAGATTGTAGAACTCGATTGCACGCTCTTCGCGATTCGCTTCGTTCAGCGCCAAACCCATCGCAACCCGCATGTAAAACGCTTGCGGCATTTCAATACGTTGGTCTGCAATATGCAGGAAATAGCGGTCATACAAGGTTTGCAGACCGAGATAGCCGAATTGCAAATCGCGTTCCGGTTTCAACGCATCTGCCAGTTTTTTCAGATCGAATTCACCCAGCTTGGCATCCAGCAGCTCGGCAGCAATGCCTTTTTTGATGAATTGTGCGAAGTAGACCAGATATTCTGCCGGTGCATTGGCTTGCGCCACTTCCTTGCCGAATACTTCTTTACGGATGGTGTGCATCAGCAAACGTGCTGTCACGGTACTGTAGGCGGGATCTTTTTCCATCAGCGCGCGCGCTGCCAGAATTGCCGACTTGTGCAATTCTTCAACCGGTACGCCGTCATACAGATTCTTGACTGTTTCGCGCAGGATGGCATCTGCATCGACGTGCTTTTCAAGTCCAAGGCAAGCTGCATTGATCAGGTCGCGGACCTGATTCATGTCCAGCGGACGACGCTGACCGTTTTCGGTAACGTGCAATTGATGTTCGGATTCAACAACCGGTTTGGCGGCTTGCTGCTGCGCGCGCTCTTCCATGCGTTTAAAACGATACAAGACATAAGCACGCGCAACATCGTGCTCACCCGAGCGCATCAGCGCCAGTTCGACTTGATCCTGAATATCTTCAATATGGAAGGTGCCACCAGCCGGTTGACGGCGTACCAAGGCATTCACCACATTCGCGGTCAATTGCTCAACCAGTTCGCGTACGCGCGCAGATGCTGCGCCTTGTCCGCCATTGACTGCCAAAAAGGCTTTCGTCACGGCGATGGAAATTTTCGATGGTTCAAAACCGACCACCGCGCCATTACGACGCAGAATGCGATAGTCGCCCAAAGCTGCGCTATTAATGTTAGGGGTTGACGCCGCAACCGCGAGAGGCGCGATATTGCTGATTTCTGTCGACGACTTGGTCGAAATTTCTTGCGGAGAGAGCATTACAACTCCTTTAAAAACGATTGTCCTGCTGGTTGTAAGAGAGAAAACATGATGCTGCCGTTTTCACGAAAAATGTAGGGACTACCCTGCCTGACGCACTGCGCCAGACGCCTATATGGACTCTATTGATTTAATTGTATTGAGTGACATCTGCTCAGGGCCCCTGCTAATAATATGTATATAGAGACAAATTATGGTGAAGCAAACAGCTGAACAAACCTTAGGGAAGATCGGCAAAACCCACTACATCTAGTGCGGAAGTTATGATCTGCACTAATTCTAGTGCGGTAAAGTCGGGGATGCAATCACTTTCTTGCCTGTTCCCGATATATTTTTTTATATGCTTGTTTGGGATTGCCAGAGGGTATTTTTTAAACTATGCAGAACTGCAAATTGTCTGGCGTCGTCCTGCTTCTCAACTGTTCTTGCGTCAATTCCTGCGTCGCGTTTTCGCTCAGCTCCGCATACTTTTTTCGATACAGTGCCTGATACTCAGCCCAGTTGAAAAACGGACCGGGATCGGTTTTGCGGCCGGGAGCAATCTGTTCGTGCCCACTTACATGCTGCAACGGATACGCCAGTTTCAATGCCACGGTAAGCGATGCAAGCGCCGCGTATTGCGCATCCTCGAATGGCTCGAAATCGGTGCCTTCCAGTTCAATTCCGATCGAAAAATCATTGCAGCGCTCCTGTCCGCAAAAAGAAGAAGCGCCGGCATGCCACGCCCTGTCGCTGGCCGATACGAATTGCATGACCATGCCATCGCGCCGAATCAGAAAATGAGCAGACACACGCAAGGGCTTCAATTGATCGAAATACGGATCGGCAGTGTAATCAAGCTGATTCAGAAACAGATCGGCAATAAACGGACCGCCAAACTGCCCCGGAGGCAGGCTGATGTTATGAATCACCAGCAATGCAATTTCCATTCCTTCCGCACGCTGATCGAAATTGGGTGATGGCAGGCGCACAACATCAGCCGCCCAGCCGTTTGCATCGATCTGAAACGGCAAGGATGCATGGACGGGAGCCTTATTCCGGTGCATTGATGTCCAATCGTTGCATCCGATAACGCAACTGACGGAAGCTGATGCCGAGCAATTCCGCCGCTTGCGTCCGATTGAATCTGGTTTTAGCCAGGGCGCGCCGAATGATCTCGCGCTCCACATCGTCCAGATGGTCAGGCAAAGATTCGGGAATATCGCTGGCAGGCGCCGGCGAAATCAATGCTTCAGATTCTGCCTGCTCCGGCACGGGCTGGCTGACTGCAGCAGGCAGCAACGCATGCGCGGCATTCAGAGGCGGCGACGCTTTCAACGCCAAATCCGTCACTTCGATCAAGCCGTCGTTGGCAAATGCCAGCGCACGCTCCAGGATGTTTTCCAGCTCGCGCACATTACCAGGGAAAGAATAGCTGCACAACGCAGCCAATGCTGCCGGCGATAATGCCGCCTGCTCGCTGCTGCCAAGTCTGGCCAAAATGGCTTGCGCCAGCAAACCGATATCATCCAGCCGTTCCCGCAGCGGCGGCAGATGCAGTTCGATGACATTGAGGCGATAGTACAAGTCCTGGCGGAATGTACCCTTGCCTACGCAGTCATGCAGATTCTGGTGCGTCGCACTGATAATGCGTACATCGACCGGCTCTTCCGCCGTCGCCCCCACCTTGCGCACGCAACGCTCCTGGATGGCACGCAGCAATTTGACTTGCATCGCCAACGGCAAATCAGCGACTTCATCCAGTAACAGCGTACCGCCGTTTGCGGCCTGGAAAAATCCGTCTCTGTCATCTGCAGCACCGGTAAACGCGCCCTTGCGGTAACCGAAAAACTCCGCTTCCATCAATGCTTCCGGAATGGCGCCGCAGTTAACCGCGACAAAAGGTTTGTCGTTACGCGCGCTCTGCGCATGAATATCGCGTGCGGCCAATTCCTTGCCGCTGCCCGATTCGCCGCTAATTGCCACCGGTGCCATGCTGCGCGCCAGACGCGCGATTTGTGCACGCAAGGCCTGCATCGCATCGGATTGCCCCATCAGGCGCAACGCGGTTGGCGCAACCGGCTTCTGATTCGCCTTGTCACTGGCACCACCCTGGCTGATGCGCAGGGCGGAACGCACCATCACGCGCAATTGCTCCAGGCCGACCGGCTTGGACAGATAATCGAAGGCGCCCGCTTTCAATGCAATCACTGCATTGTCGGCGCTGCCGAAGGCGGTAATCACGGCAATCGGCGTGTTCTTGTATTGCGCGGCAACTTCCTGCACCAGCTCGATACCCAAACCATCCGGCAAGCGCATATCGGTCAGCACCAGCGCATATTCGGTCTTGGCCAGATACGCGCGCGCCGCTTCCAGCGTTGGAGCGCTATCGATGTCCAACCCCATCTTGACGAGCGTAATCTCCAGCAACTCACGCAGATCTGCTTCATCGTCAACAATCAGGATCCGGGGAGAAGTCATGACACGCGGCCTTTACGGTTCATATGCTTAGATGTTTTCATTATTGCCAAAGGTGATCACGAAGCGCCCGGCAGGCAGATTCTTTTCATCATCGGTGCGATATTCATAATTCAGCATCGCGCCATTATTCAAGCACAATTCGCGCGCCAGATAGAGGCCAAGACCGGTACCTTTGCTGGATGTTGTGTAGAACGGTTCAAACAAATGGGCGCGCACAGCCGACTTGATCTGCGGGCCGTCATCCTGCACGTGCAATTCAAGTCTATGGCCGATACCGGGAACAATATAGACCCGGATACTACCGGCGGCACCGCTTGCGTAGCGTAACGCATTTGTCAGCAAGTTCAAGACGATTTCACGCAAATGCAGGGGATCGAAACGCACTTTGTGTGGCGCCATATCGCTGATCGCAATCATCCCCTCCTTCACTGCATGCATTTCATGCAACTCGGCCAGCACATCGTCAAACAGCAAGCCGAGGCAAAGCGGCTCATGATATTGATGCGCCTTGCGCGACAGCTTCAGAATATCTTCTATCATCCGGTTCAGGCGCGCCACGTTTTCACTAATGATCGTCAGTAGCCGCTGTCGGCCTGCGTCCGGCTCTTCTTCGCTCAACAGCGAAGCTGCATGCCCGATTGCCGACAGCGGATTGCGCACTTCGTGCGCGATGCTGGCGGTCAAACGGCCCATGGATGCGAGCTTCAGTTGTTGCGCGCGATTTTCGATTTCAGTGACATCCTGCAGAAAAATCACGACTCTATCTTCCAGCACGCCATCAGCATCCACTTTGGCAAAACGCAGTTTCAGATGCGTAATCAATTCCCTGCGGCCGCCCATGACCGTTGTCCCACCCTGCAAAGTAGTATCGTCAGTCTGCTTGATTAAAACAAAGGTCGGCACATTCGCCTGCGTCGTTGCACGCAAACCAGCTTTTGCATCCCATGCCAGATAGGCATCGGCGATGGGTCGCAACCACGCCATATCGGATAATTTTCCATACGCTTTTTCATGCGGGAAGGTCAGACCCAGCATGCGCGCAGCGGCGGGATTGCTCGTCAATACCCGCCCCCTGCGATCAACTACCAGAATGCCGTCTTCCATATCCGCAATGATCAGGCGATTGATCGCCTGTTGCACATGCAGCGCCTTGCCACGTCCCAGCGCCAGCGATTCCTGCTTGATCAAGCGAGCGGCCAGACGATTGATCGCAAATATAACGATGAAAAATGCCGCGCAGTACAAGCCGACCTGCGAAGATGAAATATCTGCGCCTGCATTCAGCAGTTGATAACCGTTTTCCGCCAGCAGGATCAGCGTCACTGCGGAAACAAAAAACAGCGCCAGTACCAGCGGCGCCAGAATCGCTCCGCCCGCCAGCGGGAACAGATACAGAATTGCCAGCCCGCTTTTGATGCCGCCCGCCGACAGGTAAAGAAAGCTGATGGCGCCGATATCAAGCGCTATCTGTAACACCAGCTGCAGCATGAAGCGGCGCCGCCAATACAGCGACGACAGTACAAACAGCAAGGCAAGCAGCAGATAGACAAGGCATGCTTCCCAGAACTGCTGCCTGTCCGGCCACAGCTTCGCTTCACTCAAACTGAAATAAACGAGCAGAACCGCCACGATCAAGGTGCGCGTGAATGCAAAGGTCTGCAGCGTGCGCCAGAAGGTCGCCCGGGCGTCGTCAAAAACCGGTTTAGCCTGCTTCATGAATTAATGTGCCGCATGCTGGCGGCGATGCTCCACACAGCAAAATGCGGTATGCGAAGAATCGAATACGGCTTCGGAAGCCGGGAAATAAGTCTTGCAATGCGCGCAGCTCAACATAGCTTCTGCTGCGCCCTCGGTCGAACGTGGCGGCGTTGCATTATCAGCCTTGGCCGCCGATTTTTTACTGCGGAGTATCCAGATGACCGCAAGAATGATGGCGGCCCACAACAACAATTTCATGCAACACCCCGATGCAGCACCACTTCCAGCACAAAACGGCTACCCACATAAGCCAGCAGCAAGGTAGTAAAACCGGTGAGGGTAAAACTGAGCGCCGTCTTGCCGCGCCAGCCGCGCCACTTGCGCCCGGCCAGCAAAACCCCGAACAACAGCCAGGACAGCATCGTGAAAATCGTCTTATGCTCCCATTTGAAAGCTTTGCCGAATAATTCTTCGGAAAACACCACGCCGGACAATACGGTCAGCGTCAACAGGACAAACCCGAAACCGATCAGGCGGAACAACAGTTTTTCCATCGTCAGCAAAGCCGGCAAACGATCCAGCGCCAGTGCGAACAAGCCGGCTTTTTGCGTCCCTCGGCGCGTATGCAGTTTGGATTCCTGCAAGGCCATCAGCACCGCATGGAAGGCGGCAATGGTCAGCGTGCTATAGGCCAGCATCGCGATCGCAATATGCCACGGGAACAGTGCTGATTTGCCATCGAGCGGAATCAGGTTGCCAGGAAAAATCGTCGGCAGCAAGACGCTGACCGCAGCACAAGGCAAGACCAGTATGCGCAAACCATCCAGGCTGAAGTTGCGATTTTCCAGCCAGTAGGCGGCGACCGAAATCCACAAAGTCCCGGACAGCATAATCGCGAACCCCATGCGCAAGGAGCCGGATGTCACCACGTCCACCCATAGCGCGCCACCATGCAGCAGCCAGCCGAACAAGGTGCCCAGCGAAATGGCCATACGGTTTTTCGACGGCAGGCACGCGCACACCGCATAGCAAAAAGCAGCCAGGACAAATAAGTATGTATACATCGTTTAAGTTTACACCATGTGATTCGCAAGCCGGCGTCGGAGAAATCGCCTGTTTCATGCCGGGATGGATTTCGCCATGCTGCCGCGCCAAATATCGGGGCAGCATATTCCCCTGCGCCACGAAATGATTACCGCGACATTACCATCAGCCAAGAAAAAACGCTTATACAACATACAACCCAGGCAGCAAGTTCTGCATTCTTCCATTTCAGTGCAAATCCACTCTGTTTACAAGCCCGGTCATCCGCCACCGCATCGGGTAAAATGAAGCCTGCCTGCGTCGCCTGCGTATGTTTCGCCGCGCCGCGCTTCACCCATAACGCACCATCCTTACATTAATCGCCATCATCCATGCTCGACAATCTCACCCAACGCCTTGCCAAAGCGGTCAAAACCATGCGCGGAGAAGCGCGCCTGACCGAATCGAATACCGCAGAAATGCTGCGCGAAGTCCGGCTCGCCTTGCTGGAAGCCGACGTTGCACTACCCGCCGTCAGAGAGTTCATCGGCCGCGTCAAGGAAAAGGCGATGGGCGAAGATGTCATCGGCTCGCTCTCGCCGGGGCAGGCATTGGTCGGTGTCGTCCAGCGCGAACTGGCTGCCATCATGGGCGCCGATCTGGGACCGGAAGCATCGCAACTCAATTTCGCCACCCAGCCGCCCGCCATCATCCTGATGGCCGGTTTGCAAGGCGCAGGTAAAACCACCACCGTCGGCAAGCTCGCCAAATATTTGCGCGAACAAAAGAAAAAGAAGGTCCTGACCGTTTCCGCCGACGTCTATCGGCCGGCTGCGATCGGCCAGTTGCAAACTGTCACCGAACAGGTAGGCGCCGACTTTTTCCCTTCCAGCACGACCGACAAGCCGGTCGATATTGCATTGGCGGCACTCGATTACGCCAAGCGGCATTATCACGATGTGCTGATCATCGATACCGCCGGCCGTCTTGGCATCGATGAAGCGATGATGCAGGAAATCACCGCGCTACATGCTGCAGTCAAGCCGATTGAAACCCTGTTCGTTGTCGATGCGATGCTGGGGCAGGATGCGATCAACACCGCCAAAGCCTTCAGCGATGCACTGCCACTGACCGGTATCGTACTGACCAAGCTGGATGGCGATTCACGCGGCGGCGCGGCGCTGTCCGTACGTCACATTACCGGCAAACCGATCAAATTCGCCGGTGTGGCGGAAAAACTGGACGGCCTGGAAGCCTTCGATCCCAGCCGCATGGCCGATCGCATTCTGGGCATGGGCGACATCCTGGCGCTGGTCGAAGAAGCACGCAAAGGCGTCGACATGGATGCCGCGGCCGGCTTGGCGCAAAAAATCAAGGTTGGCGGCAAATTCGATCTGAACGATTTCAAATCGCAACTGGCACAAATGAAAAAGATGGGCGGCATGTCCAATCTGATGGACAAACTGCCGGCACAACTGCAACAGGCAGCCAGCGGCGCCAACATGGGCATGGCCGATAAACAGGTGGGGCGCATGGAAGGCATCATCAACTCGATGACGCCGCAGGAACGCGCCAAGCCGGAACTGATCAAAGCCTCGCGCAAACGCCGCATCGCCACCGGTGCCGGCGTTCAGGTGCAGGAAGTCAATCGCATGCTGGCGCAATTCGATCAAATGCAGTCGATGATGAAGAAACTCAAAGGCGGCAATATGATGAAAATGATGCGCGGCATGAAAGGCATGCTGCCCGGCATGCGCTGATTTTCGCCTTTGGAAAGACATGCCAGCCCGGCCGATGCCGGGTTTTTTCATGCTGCAGCGCTTTCATCAGCACTTCAATCGTGCAATGCCGACTCCTGCCTCACCGGTGTCGACGGCATTTTCCACTTCCAAAATCGACGTAAAAGATCGTCTTTGCTCCCGAAGAAATTCCCTTCACCCACCGACTCGGGGCAGGCAAATATGAATCGCGCGGTCCGAATGCTTCATCCGCCGTTTTCTCCCTGTGATCTCTGCGTGGCGCGCAACCTACAAATACCACGTTAAACACTCAAAAAACACTTGCGTGGCAGGAAAATCCGCACCACTATTAGCGGTGCGTGAAGTGGCGCAATTTCCCAACACAATGTGAAGGAGGTTTGAAGATGGCAACAGCCAAAAAACCAGCGGCCAAAAAACCGGCCGCCAAGAAACCAGCAGCAAAAAAAGTAGTCGCTAAAAAAGCAGCCCCTGCCAAGAAAGCAGCTCCTGCAAAAAAAGTAGCCGCTAAAAAACCAGCAGCGAAAAAAGTCGCAGTAAAAAAACCGGCAGCAAAAAAAGTAGCCGCTAAAAAACCGGCAACCGCACGCAAGCCTAATGCCGCGTTCATGAAACCAGTAACACCGTCCGCAGTTCTGGCCGCTGTTATCGGCGCTGCACCAGCACCACGCACTGAAGTAACCAAAAAAGTGTGGGAATACATCAAGAAATTCAAACTGCAAAACGAAGCCAACAAACGCATGATCGATGCCGATGAAAAGCTGAAAGCAGTCTTTGGTGGCAAGAAACAAGTATCGATGTTCGAGATGACCAAACTCATCTCAGGTCACTTGAAATAATTTTTCAGGTACCAAACAAAAACGCCCGCATCGCGCGGGCGTTTTTGTTTCTGCTGCAGTCTTTTATATTTTTCCAGCGCGCTGTCTTACTATCCAGCTGCGATGCGCGTACATCAGGGATGATGTTCCCATTTTTTCCAGGATGCCAATACCGCATTCGGATATTCTGCCCTGCCGCGACTGCCGTTATAGCGGCCGAGCGCAAGAAACAGATCGCCTTTTTCCATATCCAGATACATGCGCAGTATCGAGCAGCCAAAACGCAAATTGGTTTGCATGTGAAACAGCTTGCTGCGATCGCCATCGCCAATGACGCGCGTCCAGAACGGCATCACCTGCATGTAACCGTGGGCACCCACCGGCGATACCGCATATTTGCGAAATGCCGATTCCACCTGTATCAATCCGAGTACCAGGGCAGGATCAAGTCCGGCACGACGCGCTTCGTACCAGGCCGTACGCAGGAATTCGATGCGCACCTGCCGATCCGGAATACGCTTGGCAAGACGATCCGACATCTCGCCCAGCCAGTGCAGATAATCGATGCGCTCCTTGATCTCCGCAAATTGCGGAATCGGCGGGCTCGGATCGGAAATCGCGCGCGACAAGGCGATGCGCACCGAGTCGGCCATTGCTTCTTCTTTTTGATTGCCGGCAAAAACTGCTGCACTACCCGTCAGAAAAAACAGGAAAACGCCGGCTGCAAATAGACATCGCAGCGACCGTCCGAACAGGAGTCGCCATCCATCGCCATGCAGCCCGGCGACCATATCAGTCATCGCCAGTCGCATCGCAACAATCATGCCGCCAGTTTGGCTTGAATGAAAGCAAGCATTTCATCCGGCGCGACTGCCGTGGCCTCAGCGTCACGGCGGCCTTTATATTCCAGTGCGCCCTCTTTCAGGCCGCGCTCTCCGATCACGATGCGATGCGGTGCGCCGATCAATTCCCAATCCGCAAACATGGCGCCTGGGCGTTCGCCACGGTCGTCCAGAATGACATCGACACCAGCAGCTTGCAGCGCCTCATACAGCTTGTCGGTTTCCGCCTTGACGCTCTCGCTACGGTCGTAACCCATGGGGCACAACACCACCTCAAACGGCGCCAGTGCGGTTGGCCAGATGATGCCCTTGTCATCGAAATTCTGCTCAATCGCGGCACCGACTATGCGTGTGACACCGATACCGTAGCAACCCATTTGAATCAATTGCGGCTTGCCGTTCTCATCCAGGTAAGTCGCTTTCATCGCTTCGGAATACGCCGTACCCAACTGGAATACGTGACCGACTTCAATGCCGCGCTGAATTGCCAGCACGCCTTTTCCATCCGGCGACGCATCGCCTTCGACCACATTGCGAATATCGAACACGGTTGCTTCCGGCAAATCGCGCCCCCAGTTCACACCGGTGAAATGGAAGTCGACCTCATTCGCGCCGCAGACAAAATCGCTCATTGCCGCAACTGTGCGGTCCACAATGACGTTGACCGGCTTCTTGGTATTGACAGGACCGAGATAGCCCGGCGTTGTACCGAACCATTCGACGATCTCTGCTTCGTTGGCAAAACGGTAGTCGGTCAGGCCTGGAATTTTCGCGGTTTTTACTTCGTTCAGCTCATGGTCGCCGCGCAGAAGCAACAACCAGATTTCCTTACTGACGGCGCCCTTGTCTTCCTTTTCTACCGTCAACACGATGGACTTGACGGTTTGTGCCAATGGCAAATTCAGCAATGCGGCCACGTCTTCGCATTTTTCTTTGCCCGGTGTTGGCGTCTTGGTCAGCGCTTGCGTCGCCGCAGCACGTGGAGCCGCTGGCGCAATCGCTTCTGCTGCCTCCATATTGGCCGCGTAATCGGAAGTCGGGCAATAGACGATCGCATCTTCGCCGGTATCGGCAATCACGTGAAACTCATGTGAACCGGAACCGCCGATGGCGCCATTGTCAGCGGCCACAGCACGGAACTGCAGGCCGAAGCGATTGAAAATCTTCACATAGGCGTCGAACATGATTTGATACGAACGTTTCAAACCTTCCACATCGCGATCAAAGGAATACGCATCCTTCATCGTGAATTCGCGTCCGCGCATCAGGCCGAAGCGCGGACGACGCTCGTCGCGAAACTTGGTCTGGATATGATAAAAATTGAGCGGTAATTGACGATAGGATTTGATTTCGCTACGTACCACATCGGTGACGACTTCTTCCGAAGTCGGCTGAATCGCGTAATCGCGGCCATGCCTGTCCTTCACACGCATCAATTCCGGGCCCATCTTGTCCCAGCGGCCGGTTTCCTGCCACAGCTCGGCCGGCTGTACCAGGGGCATCAGCAATTCAATCGCGTGGGCGCGGTTCATTTCTTCGCGCACGATCGCCTCCACCTTGCGGATCACGCGCAGGCCTATGGGCATATAAGTATAAATACCCGAGCCGAGGCGCTTGATCATGCCGGCGCGCATCATCAGCTTATGGCTGACGATTTCTGCGTCGGAAGGGGCTTCTTTAAGAGTAGAAATGAAAAAACGGGATGCGCGCATGACGATGAATTCTTTTTAAAAAGAGAGAAGGTTATAATCAACTCAATTTTAAAGGATTAGCTGGCTGATGCACCCACTGTTCGCACAATTGATTACTGTCTTCGTTGTTCGCGCGTCATCGTGCGCGCGACGGTATAAGGCCGTATAGAAGCCGATTTTCGATTGAGGGTACCGTTAGCCGCAGAAAGTTTGAGGTGCACTATGCTGGATCGTGAAGGCTTTCGCCCAAACGTCGGCATTATTTTGATCAACGCCCAGAATGAAGTGTGGTGGGGCAAGCGGGTGCGCGAGCACTCGTGGCAATTCCCGCAGGGCGGTATCAAATTCGGCGAAACACCCGAACAGGCAATGTTCCGCGAGCTGGAAGAAGAAGTCGGCTTGCGGGCTGAGCATGTCAAAATCATCGGACGCACGCGCGACTGGCTGCGCTATGAAGTCCCGGATCATTTCATCAAACGCGAAATTCGCGGTCATTACAAAGGCCAGAAACAGATCTGGTTTCTGCTACGCATGGTTGGCCGCGATTGCGACGTCAATCTGCGTCTGACCGAACATCCTGAATTCGATGCATGGCGCTGGCATGACTATTGGGTTCCGCTCGATGTCGTGATCGAATTCAAACGCGATGTCTATCAACGTGCGTTGCAAGAGCTTTCCCGCTTCCTGTCGCGCCCTGCACATTCCGGGGCAATCCATCATACGGCGCGCTACCTGCGCCAAACACATTCATCGCACAAAACCGACGAACCATCTACTGAACAGACCAAGCCTAACAATGAATAAGTCTTTCTTTTCCTCGCGTAAACTGACGCCAACACTGTTCGGACTGGTGCTTTTAGCGATGGCGCAGATTTCTATTGCCCAGCAGCTGGAATTTAACAAGAACTTCAATGATGAAGAGGTCAAACCATGGGAGGAAATCGAGGCAGCGTTGCCATCCGCCCCCAAGGATGAAAATCTGCTTCCCTTCTACGTCGGACCGACTGCGACGCAGGCATTTGCGCTGGATGCGAAATCATTGTCTATCGGCAAAGATGGCGTGGTGCGTTACACGTTGGTGGCCGTCAGCAGGGGCGGTGCCAAAAGCATCAGTTATGAAGGTATACGCTGCGCCTCCTTCGAGCACAAAATCTATGCCTTCGGGCGCGACGATGGCACGTGGTCGCGCTCACGCCGCGATCAGTGGGAAGGCATCGTACGCAGCAAAGTCAATCGCCAGCACGCCGCGCTGGCGCAGGATTACTTCTGCAGCAATCTGACTGTCATGGGAAATGAGAAGGACATACTGCAGCGTATCAAGTCAGGCAAAACCCTGACAGACGATCTGCTGCACGAATAGGTCGGAACATATCCGGAAAAAGTGGAATCAGCCGGGCAGGTAAAACCGGCTGATATTCTGGCGCCGCTAAACGCGGCACAGGATTATTACAACAAGACCAGATTATCGCGGTGTATCAGTTCCGGCTCTTCCACAAAACCAAGAATGGATAAAATGTCAGTCGACGGCTTGCGCATGATGCGGCGCGCTTCCGAGCTTGTGTAGTTGGTAATGCCGCGTGCGATTGCATGGCCTGATTGATCGACACAGGTAATCACATCGCCGCGTCCGAAACTGCCGGATACCTCGATCACGCCGATAGGCAACAGCGATTTTCCTTCTGTCGTTAATTTCAGCACGGCCCCCTGATCGAGCACAATCTTGCCTGCCGTATGCAAATGATCAGCCATCCATTGCTTGCGTGCTGTCAGTTGCGCGGTTTGCGCAGTCAATTGCGTACCGATTGCTTCGCCAGCCGCCAGCCGCGTCAACACCTGTTCTTCGCGTCCCCAGGCAATCACCGTATGCGCACCAGACAATGCTGCCCGCTTGGCAGCCAGTATTTTTGTCAGCATGCCACCACGACCAAGGCTGCTGCCAGCACCGCCTGCCATCGCTTCCAGCGCGACATCGCCAGCCTGTGCTTCGTGAATAAAGGCTGCATGCGGATCTTTGCGCGGATCGGCGCTGAACAAGCCGCGTTGATCAGTCAGAATGATCAAGGCATCGGCTTCGATCAGATTGGCTACCAATGCACCCAGCGTATCGTTGTCACCAAACTTGATTTCGTCGGTAACGACAGTATCGTTTTCATTGATGATGGGTATTACGCCCAGCTGCAGCAGTGTAAATAAGGTCGAACGGGCATTCAGATAACGCTCACGATCCGCCAGATCAGCGTGTGTCAGCAGAATCTGCGCAGTTTGCACCTGATGCTGACGAAAACTGGTTTCGTAAATTTGTGCGAGGCCCATTTGACCTACCGCAGCGCAAGCCTGCAACTCATGAATCCCGGTCGGCCGCTTGTCAAAACCAAGGCGCTGCATACCTTCGGCAATTGCGCCTGAACTGACCAGCACCACTTCCTTGCCCAAGGCGCGCAACTGAACGATCTGCTCTGCCCATTTTTGAATCGCAGCAGTATCCAGTCCCTTGCCGTCATTGGTGACGAGCGAAGAACCGACCTTGATGATGATGCGTTTGGCTGATTGAATGGCAGAGTCCATGCTTTGTAATCCGGCACTGTTTTGGTTTTTGATGCCGGATTGCCGCTGCCGGCAATCCGTTTAACGCCTATTGCGTCAGTCGATGATCTTGAAACGCGGATCATCCGGATCGATCGAATCGATCAGACGCGCTTCTTCGCTGATATCCGTTTCTTCCGAACGTTGCTCTGCCTGACGCTGTATCGCGATGTAGTCATAGATCTCGGTGACCAGCTCGGAACAACCATCATGCGTCAAGGCGGAAATTTCAAATACCGGGCCTTTCCAGCCGAAGCGCTTGATGAAATCCTTCACGCGTTTTTTGCGCTCGTCTTCCGGCACCATATCCAGCTTGTTCAAGACCAGCCAGCGCGGCTTGTCGAACAGCGATTCATCGTATTTTTTCAGTTCCTTTACGATCGCCTTGGCTTCCTTGACTGGATCGATATTATCGAATGGCGCCAGATCGACGATATGCAACAGCAGGCGTGTACGCTGCAGATGACGCAGAAATTGAATCCCCAGGCCCGCACCGTCGGATGCGCCTTCGATGAGACCAGGAATATCGGCAATCACGAAACTCTTTTCGTGGCTGACGCGCACCACACCCAGATTCGGATGCAGCGTGGTAAATGGATAATCGGCGATCTTCGGACGCGCATTGGAGACGGCCGAAATGAAGGTGGATTTACCTGCATTCGGCATGCCGAGCAAACCGATATCGGCGAGCACTTTCAGCTCCAGCCGCAGTTCGCGTCGTTCGCCTTCCTTGCCTTCCGACTTTTGGCGCGGAGCACGATTGGTAGACGATTTGAAATGGATATTGCCCCAGCCGCCTTCGCCGCCCTTGGCAATCAAGACTTCCTGGCCATGCTCGGTCAAGTCGGCGATCAGCTCGCCATCGTTGTTGTCGATGATCAGCGTGCCAACCGGCATGCGCAACTTGATGTCGTCTGCACCCTTGCCGTAGCAATCTGCGCCGCGACCGTTTTCGCCATCGCGTGCCTTGTGCATTTTGGAGTAGCGGAAATCGACCAGCGTGTTGATGTTTCGATCGGCTACAGCATAGATGCTGCCGCCCTTGCCGCCATCGCCGCCGTCCGGACCGCCAAAAGGTCTGAATTTTTCACGACAAAAGGAGGCGACGCCGTTGCCGCCATCACCAGCAATGACTTCGATTTTTGCTTCGTCGATAAACTTCATAATTTTTTGCCGTCATAAACTAAAAAGGCTCCACCTACGGCAGAGCCTTTCGATTGAAGGCTTTCGCCTTACCTTGCGTGCCTAAGTAAAACTTAAGCAGGTACTACTGTAACGTAATGACGTTGCAATGCGCCTTTGGTAACAAAAGCAACTTTGCCATCGGTCAGCGCGAACAGGGTGTGATCCTTGCCCATGCCGACGTTTTCGCCTGGATGCATCTTGGTACCACGTTGGCGAACAATGATGCCGCCAGCGTTGATAACTTGACCACCGTAGACTTTAACGCCCAGTCGTTTTGACTCTGAGTCACGACCATTTCGCGTAGTGCCGCCGCCTTTTTTATGTGCCATTTCTGACTCCTTGTATCTGGTTAGTCCGAATCAGCGGCTTAGCCGTTGATCGAAACGATCTGCAATTCGGTGTAATTTTGGCGATGGCCTTGGTGCTTCTGGTAGTGCTTACGGCGACGCATCTTGAAAATCTTCACTTTATCGTGACGACCGTGGGAGACAACCGTAGCAAGGACCGTAGCACCTTCAACCAGCGGAGCACCAAATTTAATGGTTTCTCCAGCGCCCAATGCGAGCACCTGATCAAGGGTGATTTCGGATCCAATGTCTGCCGGTATCTGTTCTACTTTGAATTTTTCACCAGCGACAACTTTATATTGTTTGCCACCGGTTTTTATGACCGCGTACATGTGAAACCTCATCAAATGATTTAAGGACTTTTCTCTCTTCGAATCGCCGGAACTTGCCCAGACGGAATCGGGAAAACCTCCAATTATACATGGACTTACCGCCTCGGTCAAAGACTGTAAACACGGCTATTTTGAACAATAGCCTGTTCCTTGACCGCAACATGGGGCCGCGCCCTGCGTTTGTCGTCGTATAATTCCGCTCATTCATGCTCATTCATCAGGCTTACCCTTGGCTTCTCCTTCCACAACTTCTGCCCAAAACCTGCTTATACAACCAATCGCTGCAGATATGAACGCTGTCGATGCGGTGATTCGCCAAAAACTCCACTCGGAAGTTGCGCTGGTCAATCAAATCGCCGATTACATCATCAGTGCCGGCGGCAAACGCATCCGGCCTGTGCTGGTGTTGCTGATGGCCAACGCGCTCGGTTATCGCGGCACCCATCAATACGATCTGGCTGCCGTGGTCGAATTCATTCATACGGCGACCTTGCTGCATGACGACGTAGTGGATGAATCCGAACTGCGACGCGGCCGCAAGACTGCCAACGCCTTGTTTGGCAATGCAGCGTCGGTATTGGTCGGAGACTTTTTACACTCGCGCGCATTTCAGATGATGGTCACCGTCGGCAACATCCGCGCCATGCAAATTCTGGCCGATGCGACCAATGTGATTGCCGAAGGCGAAGTCCTGCAGTTGTTGAATATGCATGATCCGGATATTTCGGAAGAACGCTACACGCAGGTCATCCGCTCCAAAACAGCCAAATTATTTGAAGCAGCCGCGCAGCTCGGCGCCCTGATCGCTGGTGCCTCGGAAGACGAAATCGAAGCCGCGGCCGAATACGGCCGCTCGCTCGGCACCGCCTTCCAGCTGATCGACGATGTACTGGACTATTCCGGCCATGCGGAAGATATCGGCAAGAATGTGGGTGACGATTTGCGCGAAGGCAAGGCGACCTTACCATTGATCTATCTGATGGAACACGGCAGCACCGAGCAACGCGAACTGGTCCGCAGCTGTATTGAAAACGGCGATGAAGAACATTTCGATGCGGTCTTGCTGGCCGTTACGACATCCGGCGCGCTGGACTATACCAAACGCAAAGCCGAAGATGCGGCAGCGCGCGCCGCTGCATCGATAGCCGGATTGCCTGAGAGCCAGTTCAAGGATGCCCTGCTCAACTTGAGCTCTTTTGCCGTACACCGCAATCACTAAAAGACTGGGCGTACAACCAGTCTGACCAAGGACGTAGCAACAGGGGGCGGCAATTCGGCGCAAGCGTTGCATTTTCCTCTGCGAAAAGGTAACAGGCACTCGGATATGTTTACAAAACAGATGCTTATAGGCATTATCTAACGCATCTTCGATGTTCAATTGACATTTCCGGCGTAACTACATGGCTGCAGTTCTCCCTACTTCGGCGTCAAATAATGCGATGTCCGGCCTTGCGCGCGCCCTCCTGCAGGCAGGCCAGATAACGCCGCAACAGGCAGACACGGTTGCCAAGCAGGCTGCCAATGAAAAAATTCCGTTCATCGATATTTTGCTGAAAAGCGACATCATGAGCGGTGCCCGGCTGGCGGCATTTTGCTCGCAGACCTTTGGCTATCCGCTGCTCGATCTGGCGGCATTCAACAGCAGCAACCTCTCCGACAACAAAATCATCGACCTGAAGCTGATGCAAAGTCAGCGCGTCATCGCACTGGCCAAGCGCGGCAACAAGGTATTGATTGCGATTTCCGATCCGACCAATTCGCAGGCCCTGGACCAGATCAAGTTTCAGACCCAGTTGACGGTGGAACCTATCATCGTCGACCACGCTACCTTGCTCAAGCTGATCGAGAAGCTGGGCCATAGCGCCGAACAGGACTTGAATGAGCTGATAGGCGACGATCTTGAAAATATCGATTTCGCCGAAGAAGATCTGGCAGCACCCGCCGATGGCGCGACCGCCGATATCGACGACGCACCTGTCGTCAAATTTCTGCAAAAAATTCTGGTCGATGCGATCAATCTCGGGGCATCCGATCTTCACTTCGAACCTTTCGAAAAGTTTTACCGTATCCGCTTCCGCGTCGATGGCGTGCTGCGCGACATTGCGCAACCGCCGCTGGCAATCAAGGAAAAGCTGGCATCGCGCATCAAGGTCATTTCCAAACTCGATATTTCAGAAAAACGCGTGCCGCAGGATGGCCGCATGAAACTGGTGATGTCGAAAACCCGTTCCATCGATTTCCGTGTCAGCACCCTGCCTACGCTGTTCGGCGAAAAAATCGTCATGCGTATTCTGGACGGCTCGCAAGCGCAAATGGGGATCGAAGCGCTGGGCTACGACCCGGACCAGAAGGAAACGCTGCTCAACGCCATCCAGCGCCCGTACGGCATGGTTCTGGTTACCGGCCCTACCGGCTCCGGCAAAACCGTTTCGCTGTACACCTGCCTCAATATTCTGAACAAACCCGGCATCAATATCTCGACAGCCGAAGATCCTGCCGAGATCAACTTGCCTGGCGTCAATCAGGTCAACGTCAACGACAGGGCCGGACTGACCTTCCCGGTCGCCCTGAAAGCATTTCTGCGTCAGGATCCTGACATCATCATGGTGGGTGAAATTCGCGATCTGGAAACGGCAGACATCGCCATCAAGGCTGCACAAACCGGTCACATGGTGTTCTCTACCCTGCATACCAACGATGCGCCGGCAACACTGACCCGTTTGATGAACATGGGTGTCGCGCCCTTTAACATTGCATCGTCCGTGATCCTGATTACCGCACAGCGGCTGGCCAGGCGCTTGTGTACGTGCAAGCAAACCACCGTCATTCCGGATGAAGCCTTGCTGGAAGCCGGTTTTAGCGAAGACGACCTGGACGGCACCTGGCTGCCTTATAAACCGGTCGGTTGCGAACGTTGCAGCGGCAGCGGCTACAAGGGACGACTGGGTATTTATCAGATCATGCCGATCAGCGAAGAAATCGAGCACATCATTTTGAATCACGGCACTTCGCTGGAAATCGAGGCTCAGGCCAAAAAAGACGGGGTTCGCTCATTGCGCGAATCGGGCCTGGTGAAAGTAAAGCAGGGACTGACCAGCCTGGAAGAAATTCTGGGTTGTACCAACGAATAATAAAGAGGTCTAGGGATGGCAACTTCAGCACGTAAAGTCGGAAGCGCAACGCTCGCCAAGGAAGCCGTTTTTGCCTGGGAAGGCAAGGACAAATCGGGCAAAATCGTGCGCGGCGAATTGCGTGCCGGCGGTGAATCCGTGGTCAATGCAACATTGCGCCGGCAAGGCGTGCTGGTGACCAAGGTCAAAAAGAAAACCTATCGCAGCGGCAAGAAAGTATCCGAAAAAGACATCACGCTCTTTACGCGTCAGTTGGCCACGATGATGAAAGCCGGCGTGCCTCTGTTGCAATCCTTCGATATCGTCGCCAAGGGCAATGACAATCCTTCAGTCTCCAAACTGATCCAGGATATTCGTGCCGATGTGGAAACCGGCACCAGCCTGAATCAGGCTTTCCGCAAATTCCCGCTTTACTTCGACCCGCTGTTCTGCAATCTGGTCGGTGCCGGCGAACAGGCCGGTATTCTGGAAGATCTGCTGACGCGGCTGGCGATCTACAAGGAAAAAACGCTCGCCATCAAGGCCAAGATCAAATCCGCATTGTTTTATCCGATTGCCATTCTGGCCGTCGCATTTATCGTCACGGCTGTCATCATGATCTGGGTGGTGCCGGCGTTCAAGGAGGTATTCAAGAGTTTCGGCGCCGATTTGCCTGCACCGACCTTGATGGTGATGGCGATTTCCGATTTCTTCGTTGCTTACTGGTACCTGATCTTCGGCTTGCTGTTTGCCGGCCTGTACCTGTTCTTCCAATCCTGGAAACGCTCGCTGAAAATGCAGCGCACCATGGATAGATTACTGCTGAAAGTACCTGTCTTCGGCCCGGTAATACGCAAAGCCACGATTGCCCGCTGGACACGCACTCTCGCGACCATGTTCGCGGCAGGTGTGCCCTTGGTTGAGTCGCTGGATTCGGTCGGCGGCGCTGCCGGCAATGCTGTTTATCTGGATGCCACGAAAAAAATCCAGAACGAAGTCAGCACCGGCACCAGCCTGACGGTTGCCATGCAGAATTCGGATGTATTCCCGAACATGGTTACGCAGATGGTTTCCATCGGCGAAGAATCCGGCTCGCTCGACAATATGCTGGGCAAGGTTGCCGATTTTTACGAAGATGAAGTCGATGAGGCCGTGGCTTCGCTATCCAGCCTGATGGAGCCGATGATCATGGTAATTCTGGGCGTGCTGATCGGCGGCCTGGTGATTGCGATGTACCTGCCAATTTTCAAACTGGGTTCTGTGGTCTGATGATGGATTTACTTTGGTCTGCGCCTGCGGGTAGCGTATTGCCCGCAATTGTCGCCGGCGTGTTCGGTTTGCTGATAGGCAGTTTTCTCAATGTAGTGATTCACCGCATCCCGAAAATGATGCAGCGCGAATCGGATAACTACGTCGCGCATGAAAGCGGCAAGGCCCTGCCGCACGAAGACCGCTACGATCTGTTGATGCCGCGTTCGGCATGTCCGCAATGCGGGCATCAGATCACCGCTGCCGAAAACATCCCTGTCTTCAGCTACGCCTTCCTGCGCGGCAAATGCATCGCATGCAAAACGCATATTTCAATGCGCTATCCGGTTGTTGAATTGTTGACCGGCCTGCTGTCGGCTTTCCTGATCTGGCATTTCGGTACCGGCTTGCCCGGTCTGGCGACACTGGTGTTTGCCTATCTGCTGATTGCGATGACCTTCATCGATGCCGATACGCAACTACTCCCCGACGATCTGACCTTGTCCCTGCTGTGGCTGGGCCTGCTGGTCAATCTGAACGCCACTTTCATCCCGCTGGAAGAAGCCGTCATCGGCGCCGCAGCCGGTTACCTGAGCTTGTGGTCGATTTACTGGCTGTTCAAACTGGCAACCGGCAAGGAAGGCATGGGCTATGGCGATTTCAAGCTGCTGGCGGCACTGGGCGCATGGCTGGGCTGGAAAATGCTGCCGGTCATTATTTTATTGTCATCGCTAGTGGGTGCCGTAGTCGGCATTGCCTTGATCCTGCTGGCCAAGCGCGGGCGCGATATCCCGATTCCGTTTGGCCCCTATCTCGCCGCTGCCGGCCTGCTGACTTTGCTGTACGGCAAACCGCTGGCACAGACGTATTTGGGCTTCTACTGAAGCCATGAACGATCCCGTTCGCAAGAACCGATTTTCCGTTGGTTTGACAGGCGGCATAGGCAGCGGTAAAAGCACGGTCGCAGATTTATTCGCAACGCTGGGCGCCGACGTGATCGATACCGACGTGATCGCACATCAGCTGACAGCCTCCAATGGCGCTGCCATCGCGGCAATCAAGAGCACATTCGGCGCTGCATTCATTACCGAATCCGGCGCCATGAACCGCGCCAGAATGCGCGAAGCGGTATTTGCCGATCCCGCAACGAAAAAACGTCTTGAAGCAATTATCCATCCGCTGATACGCGCTGAAACCGAACACGCTGCGGCACAGGCAAACGGCCCTTATATCGTGTTCGTCGTCCCCCTGCTGGTCGAATCGGGGTTCTGGCAGCAGCGCGTTTCACGCGTGCTGCTCATCGATTGTCCGGAAGAGATTCAGATCCGCCGTGTCATGCAGCGCAATACACTAACCGAACAGCAAGTGCGCGCCATCATGGCGACGCAGGTTCCACGCGCAGACAGATTGGCTGCCGCCGATGACGTCATCGTCAACGATAGCGATACGGCTGCGCTGCTACCGCAAGTGCAACGCCTGCATCAGCAGTATGTGGCACTCGCGCAGGCCGGCGAACCTTAGAGAAACGCGCAGGCTATCCGCAATGAATTTTCGCCAGGAAGACAAGATCGGAAGCCTGATACAAGCAGATACAAAACAAAATCGAGCGCGCATTTGTATTTTGGCCCCGCTTCGTTCAGAATCACACAATTAGCTCGACCCGCCCGGCTTTAACTTTTAAGGGATGCCACTTTGATTGTCTACGAATACCCTTTCAACGAGCGTATTCGCACGTTGTTGCGGTTGGAAGACCTGTACGAGAAATTCGCTTTCTTTGTCGGTCACGACCACCCGCAACATCATCACGTCGCCCTGTCCACCATTTTCGAGATGCTGGAAGTAGCCGGTCGCGCCGATCTCAAATCAGATCTGCTGCAGGAGCTGGAACGCCAGAAGCAAACGCTGCTCGGTTTCAGGTCCAATCCCAATGTCGAACCGGAAATGCTGGATGCCATCCTGTTCGATATCGAACGTATCAGTACGGCGCTCGTCGCCTCGCAAGGAAAAACCGGTCAGCATATACGCGAAAACGAATGGCTGATGAGCATACGCGGTCGCACCATCATTCCCGGCGGCGCCTGTGAGTTCGACTTGCCGTCTTATTACGCATGGCAACATGATTCCGCTGAACAGCGTCTGGCCGATATACATAAATGGTTTACCCCGCTGGCGCCTTTATTTGACGCCATCGCCATGGTGCTGCGCCTGTTGCGCGAGTCTGGCCGTCCGGTGAAAATGATTGCGCAAGCCGGCAGTTATCAGCAGATGTTGCAAGGCAAGACTTACCAGATGCTGCGTTTGAACATAGATGAAAACCTGGGGGCGATTCCTGAAATTTCCGCCAACAAGTATATGCTGTGGGTACGATTCACGTCGCAGGACGGCGATATGAAACCGAAAGCGTTTGAAGGCGATGTGCCCTTTGAACTGAGTTTGTGCAGTTTTTGATTAGATGGTTTTATGGTT
Source organism: Herminiimonas fonticola (assembly GCF_040395855.1). Classification (GTDB taxonomy): domain Bacteria; phylum Pseudomonadota; class Gammaproteobacteria; order Burkholderiales; family Burkholderiaceae_D; genus Oxalicibacterium; species Oxalicibacterium fonticola_A. The sequence continues at coordinate 26,414 of NZ_JBEBPO010000026.1, forward strand.
ACGATAGTCGATTGCCCTACCTGCGGCACCAAGGTTGAATGGTCGGAAGCAAGCAAGTTCCGCCCTTTCTGCTCCAATCGTTGCAAACAGATAGATCTGGGCGCATGGGCGGAGGAAAAATACGTGATCCCGGTGGCGAACCCGCTGGAAGATTTTGACGAAGACGCGCCGCCACCGCCGCAACCCCTTCCTTAACATTATTCTTCAGTCTGGATAGCGCAGCTTGTCCAGCCATTCAATCAAGGGAATGGTTGCCGGTAACAAGGGCTCGACCCCTACACATCCCTGCCACGCAAAAGCCTGATTTTCCAGACTTTGCGGTTCGCCGCGCCAGTTGCGGCTGATGTAAAAATGCAGCCGCACATGCGCATGCGGGTACACGTGTTCCACGCCGCACCACGGTTCTGCAGAAATGACTTCCACTCCCAGCTCTTCGACAAATTCGCGCTTCAAGGCATCGACGATAGTCTCGTCGGCTTCCACCTTCCCACCCGGGAATTCCCAGTAACCGGCGTACGGTTTGCCGTCCGGACGCTGTCCGAGCAGAACGTCACCATTCGGTTTCATCAGGATGCCGACTGCAACATCAATGGGCAGCACTTTGGTTTCAGACATGCGACAGACCGGAAAGAAGAGGTGAATAAAACAGGATCAATGACAACGCAGTGACAGCATCATTTCTGCGTTTTGCCCGCGTGATCCTTGGCAAACTGCCACGCCACACGACCGGAGCGCGAACCGCGCTGCAAGGCCCACTGCAGCGCTTCGGTTCTGGCCGCTTCGATTTGCTGCGCATTGCAGCCGAAGTGTGCGAGCCAGTGCGCGGCGATATCCAGATAATCGTCCTGCCGGAATGGATAGAAAGTCACCCACAGGCCGAAGCGTTCGGACAGCGAGATTTTTTCTTCCACCGTTTCACCGGGATGGAGGTCACCGTTATCGTCTGTTTTGTAGCTGGCGTTATCGGACAT